>DPKU01000047.1 GCA_003542355.1 Clostridiales bacterium
TTTCATCATCAGGGATGCTGTCAGCTGCCGCCGGATCTGGACCGGGTGACGGAAACGCTCATCAGTCTGGGCAAGTCGCCCAATCTGGGCGCAGTACTCCTTGTCAGCCTTGGTTGCGAGGGTACGGATACCGACAGACTGTACCGGGAGATCCAATCAACCGGAAAGCCGGTGGAGATCATTCGGATCCAGGAACTGGGCGGCACCAGCAAGGCCATCTCTGCGGGAACGGATGCAGCTCAGAAGCTGGCTCTGGAGATCTCCGGTCAGCAGCGCGTACCCTGCGAGCTGTCCGAGGTGGTCATGGCCATCAAGTGCGGCGGCTCCGACGCCACCAGCGGCATGGCATCCAACTGTGTCATCGGCTATGTGGCCGACAAGATGGTGGATCTGGGCGCAACGGTGGTATTCGGTGAAACGACCGAATTCATCGGCGCAGAGCATATTCTTGCAAAGCGGGCTGTCGATGAGAACGTGGCTGAAGATATTTTTCGCATTGTCAGGGAAATGGAGCATCGGGCCGAATCTCTGGGCTGCGATATGCGAAAGGGGCAGCCCACACCGGGGAACATCGCCGGCGGTCTTTCCACCATCGAGGAAAAATCCTTGGGCGCCATCATGAAATCCGGCACCCGGCCGATCCAGGGTGTTCTGGCGTATCCCGAATCGGCGGCCGGACGAAAGGGTCTTTGGATCAAGGACAGTCCCGGGAGAGAGCCCGAGATCCTTACCGGCATGGCCGCCACAGGGGCGCAGTGCATGCTGTTTTCCACCGGTCGAGGCGCGCCTCAGGGTTTTCCGAGCATGCCGGTGATCAAGATCTGCGGAAACCCGCTCACTTACGAGCGCATGGCAAACGATATGGACGTAAACGCCGGTACCGTCATCCGGGGACAGATGTCGGTCCGCGATGTGGGCAAAGCAGTCTTTGCGCTCATGCTGGAGGTTCTGAACGGCCGTCAGACAAAAAATGAAGCACTGGGATATTTCGGTTCCATCGATATCCATACCCTGGGACCTGTAATATAAAGACAGGCGTTGCCTGTCCGTCAATCGTCATCCTTTATTGTGAACATATTTCAGGAGGAAAAAAATGAGTAAAATCGATTTAAAAGGCGCAGGATTCGCTACGACTGCCATCCATGCGGGACACTCCAGAGATCCGGAATACGGCGCTCTTGCGACCCCCATCTTCCAGACATCCACCTATTGTTTCGACACAGTGGAAGAAGGCGGCGATGTCTTTGCCGGAAAAACATCCAAGTACACCTATGCACGTACCGGAAATCCCACAGTTCGGACTTTCGAAAAGAAGATCGCCATACTGGAAGGCGCAGAAGACGCCATCGCTACCGGCTCTGGCATGGGCGCCATCAGCTCTGCGCTGATCGGTCTGCTCAAGACCGGAGATCACGTGGTCACCGCAGACACGCTCTACGGCTGTACCGACGTGGTGATGAGAGAGATCCTTCCTTCCTTCGGCATCGAGACCACCATGGTGGACACCTCTGATATCGCAAAGATCGAAGCGGCCATCAAGCCCAACACGAAGATCATCTATTTCGAAGCGGCAGCAAACCCGACCATGAGGATCACCGACGTGGCGGCCATTGCTGAACTGAAGAAAAAGCATGCCGGCATCAAAATCGTCGTAGACAACACCTTTACACCGCCTCCCATCCTCTGTCCGATCCAGCTGGGTGCAGACATTGTGGTACACAGCGTTACCAAGTATCTGAACGGCCACGGAGATGTGATCGGCGGTGTCGTCGTTGGAACCACTGAAGACGTATCGTTGATCAAGAGCAGAGCCGTCGGAAAAATGACTGGCGCACACCAGAGCCCGTTCAATGCATATCTGATCATCCGCGGAATGAAAACCCTTGATCTTCGGGTTCGCAAGCACTGTGCCAACGCTCAGGCGATGGCAGAATTCCTGGAAAAGCAGGCCTATGTATCCGCTGTGTATTATCCCGGACTGAAGTCCAACGGCAAGGACCACGAAGTGGCAATGAAGCAGTTCAAAGACGGATTGTGCACCGGAATGGTTTCCTTCGAATTCAAAGAAGGCTACAACGGAAAGGGCGCATTTGAAAACGCCAAGAAGCTCGTCAACAGCCTGACGCTCCCCGGCATCGGCGTATCCCTGGGCGATCCGGACTCGCTGATCCAGCATCCGGCCAGCATGACCCATGCCAACGTAACGCCAGAAGGCAGAAAAGAAGCAGGCATCACCGACGGCCTGATCCGGTTCTCCGTAGGACTGGAAGACGTGGAAGACCTGATCAAAGATTTCGAAAACGCTGCAAAGGCGCTGTAAGAAAATCATTCAGTGAGCTAAAAAGCGGATGGCACGTGTCCATCCGCTTTTCTCTGTAGAGGAACCTACTTCTGCGAAGCTTTTATCGGGTACTAGCTGATATTATACTCCTTTATTTTTCGCATTATGGTTGACTGGCTGACGCCTAAAAGTGCCGCCGCCTTCCGTGTGTTGCGCGTTTTTTCCATAGCCCGTTGCACAAGCGTTCTCTCCACTTCCTCAACAACACTCGACAGCGGTGGAATGCCCGTTACCTGAACAGCTGTGCCTTCGGTATGATCTGCACCCTGCGCCGACTTGCCACAGATATGCTCATAATGACGAGGATAGATCACATCGTCAACGCACATGATGATCAGCCTTTTTATGACGTTTTTCAGCTCCCTTATATTGCCGGGCCAGCTGTAATTGACAAGTTCATCGATCAGCTCGGCAGATATCATTTTATTTGTACCGTAGCTCTGGTTGAAAATATAGCAGAAATGAAGAAGCAGAGGGGGTATGTCCTCCTTGCGAAAACGCAGGGCAGGCAGCGTGATCGGTATAACGCTGAGCCTGTAAAACAGGTCGTTCCTGAAGGTGCCCTTGTTCACCATGGCCTGAAGGTCCTTGTTCGTGGATGCGATGATGCGGGCGTTTGTCTTTATCGGCACAAGGCCGCCGACCCTGTAAAACTCACCGTTCTGAATGACTCTGAGTATCTTGGCCTGGGATTCCAGGGGCATATCCCCGATCTCGTCCAGCAGAATGGTGCCCTCGCCCGCTACTTCAAAAAGCCCGGGCTTGCCCTTGGCCGAAGCGCCAGTAAAGGACCCGGCTTCATAGCCGAAAAGCTCCGCCTCGAGCAGGGAGGGGGATATCGCACTGCAGTTCACTGCCACGTAGGGGTTGAACCGCCTGTTGCTTGAAGAGTGAATGATAGACGCAAAAATTTCCTTGCCGGTGCCCGATTCGCCCAACAGCAGAATCGGCACATCGTAGTGGGCAACCTTTACGGCATCCTGAAGCACCTGCCTTGTAGATGCGCTTTCCGCGATAATATCGATCTGGCTGCTTTCCACATAGCGAAGACCCTTTCGGACACCTTTCGGAGACTTTTTATCCATAAAAGGAACAAGGGCACCCAGTGCCTCATCTTCCACTCGATTGATGCATATCAGGACACAATAAGATTCACCCAAGGCATCATAGATCGGCGTTCCGCATATGATGGCATAGCGGCCTCCCGCGAATGTTTGAAAAACCGTATACTCTTTATTCGTCTTAAGGATCACCGGTGTAACAAGCGGCATGTACATCCCCTGCTCGTGAAGGGAAAATATGGTCCTTCCTATCACCGCCTCCCGCTGAACCCCGGTAACCTCCTCGTATTTGGAATTGATGAACATGGAAACACCGTCGGCTCTTGTGATATAGATGCCCGTGTCGTAATCCTCGAATATCCCCTCGTATTCCTCCTTGCTGTGCCTGGCGCGACTCAGAATATGCATCACTGAGGACAGGCTCACCTGATTTTGAAGGACCACGATATAACCCTCTTTCAGCTGGGATACAAGGCTGTCCTTCTCGGATTTGCCCACAGCTTCGATCGGGATCAGCCTCATGCTATAGCTTGTCTTGTTCAATATGATAGTCGTGGACGTATCCGAAGAGCTTAAATGCAGGCATTGCAAATGGGCGAAGAATGCATTGGCGTCTATCGCTCCCAGGAAATTTTTCGATGCCTGGTCGCAAGGAATAAGCTGGTCGTCTGCGTTCATTAAAAATGCATATTGCAAGTGTTTTTTCATAGAATACCTTCGGGTTTTATCGTTCCCGTCCTAACCGGTCGTCACTGCAGTTCGTCTTTTGCTCTCTATGATAGCAAGGCTTGAACCAAAAAACAATCAAAACGTTCAAAAGTGGTTCAGTCGTAGAGAGAGTTGCTACAATTCCTTTTTGAGCCACAAAAGTATTTCGGTATTTCCCCAAAATGCTTTATAATAAAAATGTTGGGTGTCAATTTCAAGAACAATTCAATATAACTTATTTTTCATTATAAAAGCAGATGGCACACGCTTTGCATTAATATATACTCAAGAGAATAGTTGCACCATATCAGGAGGTATAGAATATGGCAATCATGACGGGGAAAGAATACATCGAAAGCCTGCGCAAGCTGAACACGAGAGTCTATCTCTTCGGCGAGAAGATCGAAAATTGGGTGGATCATCCCATGATCCGGCCCTCTGTCAATTGCGTGGCAGCCACGTACGACGCTGCGGCAGAAGCCGGAGATCAGGGACTGGCTGTTGCCACATCCAGCCTTACAGGCGAGAAGATCAATCGCTTTACGCACATTCACCAGAGCACCGACGACCTGTGCAAAAAGGTGAAGATGCAGAGGATGCTGGGCCAGAGGACCGCTTCCTGCTTCCAGCGCTGCGTCGGCATGGACGCCTTTAATGCTGAGTTTTCCACCACATACGATATCGACGAAAAATACGGTACGGACTATCATGAGCGTTTCAAAAAATTCCTGAAAATGGTTCAGGAGCAGGATCTGACCGTGGACGGCGCCATGACCGATCCCAAAGGGGACCGGAGCAAATCCCCCTCGGAACAATCCAATCCGGACTATTACCTGCACATTGTAGAACGTCGTCCCGACGGCATCGTGGTCCGGGGCGCAAAAGCGCATCAGACCGGCTCAGTGAACTCTCACTGGCACCTGTTCATGCCCACCATTTCCATGAAGGAAGCGGACAAGGATTTCGCGATCTCCTTCGCCTGCCCTTCGGACGTGGAAGGTATGTACATGATCTACGGAAGACAGGTCAGCGATACACGCAAAATGGAAGAGAACGCGGACATCGACCTGGGCAATAAGCAGTTCGGCGGACAGGAAGCTCTGGTGGTCCTGGATAACGTCTTTATTCCCAACGAATATATCTTTATGTGCGGCGAATGGGATTTCGCCGGCGTTTTGGTCGAGCGGTTTGCAGGCTATCACCGGCAGAGCTACGGCGGCTGCAAAGTGGGTGTGGGCGACGTGATCATCGGCGCTGCCAGCCTGGCCGCCGAATACAACGGTGTGGAAAAGGCTTCCGCAGTCAAGGACAAACTGGTGGAGATGACACACCTGAACGAGACGCTGTACTGCTGCGGCATCGCCTGCTCGGCAGACGGGCATCCCACGAAGGCGGGCAACTATGAGATCAATATGCTGGAAGCTAACGTCTGCAAGCTGAACGTTACCCGGTTCCCTTACGAGATCGCCAGACTGGCCGAAGACGTGGCCGGCGGACTGATGGTAACGATGCCTTCGGAAAAGGACTTTAAATCGGACACCCCCGTGGGCCGCAGCGGCGAGACCATCGGAGAGATCTGCGAGAGCTTTTTCGGCGGAAAAGACGGCATCAAAACCGAGAACAGGATGCGCATTCTCCGCTTTCTGGAGAACATCTGCCTGGGTTCCGCAGCAGTAGGGTATCGGACAGAATCCCTTCACGGCGCAGGATCTCCACAAGCGCAAAGGATCATGATCGGCCGTCAGGGCAGCTTCGAGGCCAAGAAAAAACTGGCCAAGAAGATCGCAGGGATAACAGAGGAGTAGAGACATGTCATTTTTATCAGAAAAAAGCAAGGGGACCCCAAGTTCCGTCATTCGCGAATTCGTGGGACTATCATATAAGTACGACAAGGTGCTGAGCTTCGGTTTCGGCCAGCCCGACTTCGTGACGCCACGGCACATCCTGGATGCCGCCGTAGCATCCATACAAAGAGGCGAGACGTTTTATGCCCCCAACACGGGCATCCTGCCTCTTCGGGAAGCCATCAGCGAAAGCTATGCAAAAAGAGGATTGTCTTACAACCCGGACGAAATCCTGATAGGCAGCGGCGCCATCAGTGTTCTGATGCTGGCTGCTACAGCCATCCTGGACATCGGTGATGAAATGATCATCTCCGATCCCTGCTATGCATCCTACGACAGTCTGGCCATCCAGCTGGGCGCTGTTCCGGTCCGGGTTCGAGTGACGGAAGAAAACGGCTTTATGTTCGACCCAAAGGACGTTCGGGCAGCCATCACCGATAAGACGAAGGTGCTGCTGCTCAATTCTCCTTCAAATCCCACCGGCGGCGTTGCGACCCGGGAAAACCTGGAAGCGCTGGCGAAGCTGTGCGTCGAGAAGGATATTTACGTGATCACCGATGAGATGTATCGGGAGCTGCTTTGGACGGACGAACCGTATGTGAGCATCACGGAATTCCCCGGTATGCGGGAGCGGACCATGATCATTGACGGCTTTTCCAAAACCTATGCCATGACCGGCCTTCGTCTGGGGTATGCGGCAGGACCACGGGAAGTGATCGTAAAGATGACACAGCTGTTGGAAAACGTGCTGTCTTCGGTATTCACTGCCGTGCAGTGGGCCGGGGTCGCTGCACTCACCGGCAGTCAGGACTGCGTCAAAGAAATGATGGATCTGTATCGCCATCGGCGAAAACTGCTGCTTGACGGGATCAATGCCATCGAGGGCATCAGCTGCAAGGATCCCAAAGGCGCTTTTTACCTCTTTGCCAACATCCAGACCACGGGCCTGGATTCCCGCACCTTTGCCACAAAGCTTCTGGAACAGGAGAAAATGCTGGTGATCCCCGGGGTAGGCTTTGGGCCAGGCGGCGAAGGCTTTGTTCGCTTTTGCTACGCCACAAACGATGAAAGCATACACGACGGCGTCCAACGGCTTCGTCGGTTCATGAAAACTTTATAGGAGAAGAAAATGACAAAAAAATACGATGTAATGGATGGCAACCAGGCGGCGGCCTATATTTCTTACGCTTTCACCGAAGTCGCCGGCATTTTTCCGATCACGCCCAGTTCGCCCATGGCCGAGCTGGTGGACGAATGGGCAGCCAACGGAAAGAAAAACCTGTTTGGACAGAAAGTCCAGGTTGTTGAAATGCAGTCCGAAGGCGGCGCAGCCGGGGCAGTCCACGGTTCTCTGGAAGCCGGTGCCCTGACGACGACGTACACGGCATCCCAGGGCTTGCTGCTCATGGTGCCCAATATGTACAAAATTGCCGGGGAATTGCTTCCCGGCGTATTCCACGTGAGCGCCAGATCCCTGTCCATCCACGGCCTGTCCATCTTCGGAGATCACTCCGACGTAATGGCCTGCCGTCAGACCGGGTTCTCTCTGCTGGCGTCCTCCAGTCCCCAGGAAGTAATGGATCTGGGTGCGGTGGCGCATCTGTCGGCCATCCGGTCCAGAATCCCTTTCTTGCACTTCTTCGACGGCTTTCGGACCTCTCACGAGCTTCAGAAGATCGAGGTTCTGGATTATAAGGATTTGGATCCGCTGCTGGACCGGGAACAGGTGGACCGGTTCCGTCACAATGCGATGAACCCGGCGCATCCGTTTATTCGGGGCACCACCATCAATCCGGA
>DPKU01000131.1 GCA_003542355.1 Clostridiales bacterium
GGACACTGTCACCTCCTGTGCTTCGTCGATGGAATAGGCGAAGGTGCCGCCTTTATAATCCCAAGCCGAGGAAAGCACGTCGAAGGTGCCCGGCACAAAGGTGCTGCCGTGCTCCTTTCGGTCGATAAGGTCTGTGATGATCGCCTTCAGCGATGCCACATCGGGTACGATATCCTCTTCCTGAAATCCCCAAATAAAGAATGACGGCGACTGCAGATATTGGGTCAGGCGACCTCCAATAAAGATCACTTCTCCTTGACCCACCTTTTGTGTCCCGATCATATCGAAACCAGCCCGATCCTGACCGCTGTAAAGCTTGTATTCCACATGGTCCAGTCCTGTCAGCGAAAAAAACTGACGGCCGGCCCGCAGGATAATGTCGGTCTCAGCAGATCCCTCACGGGCGTCGCTCCTTGCCAGCACTGCGCTGGCGGCGCTGAGCTTCAGGTTGTTGACGCCCACGCCAAACAGCGGGAACCGCAGAAGAGAAGAGGGTTCGATCAGCACATGGATACCTTGGTCCACCAGTTGAGTCACCCGGTCTTCGAAAGCTCTGATCCGAGAGACTGAATCCAATATGGGTTCGGTGATGTAAATGACTTTATATTGCTCCAGTTCAGATAGGGTATACTTCATCAAGTCGGTTTCGTACTCGTGGACCATGTAGGGATACTCGTGGGCCATGGCGATGGCCCCGGGCCCGATCACCAGGCTGTCTCTGGGGTCGGTCAGGAAGTAAGAGGAAGGCTGATCGCTGGTGTACAGAATACCGCTGCTTCCTGTTTTCAGAAACGGATCAACCTTCTGGGAAAAGCCGTACTTTTTAAGGGTTGAGAGTAACCCTGCATATTCTCTCGCTACATAGACTGAACGCACATTCCAAAAGAACAAGTCCTTCAGGACATATTCCTCTGCCCCGCTGCTTAAGGCTACGTTATTGCCCCATATCGTCCGGTTGTGGGGTGTCCCCTCAATGTTCCACCCATCGGATGCATTGTATCCATATACTTGCGTAGAATAGTATGTTTCTGAGGCATTGACTGGTGCGATCCATTCGTAGCGACCTTTTTCAAAACGATCGCCAGATCCGGCTAAAAACGGCATATAGGATCGATAGTAAGAATCATAATGCTCCAGGCTGTAGTCCCGAACGAATGGATTCATTTCGTATAGGCTCAAACCAATGAGCAAAATGCACATCATAACGATTGCACTCTTACGCCATAGCCGGTAGTCGATAAAATTTTTCAATAAACTGAAAAGGATATAACTGCCGGCTACAGCTGCCGTAACGGCAGTCAAGTTAAGAATTCGCCCGGGGACTAATGTTTCAATAAATGGTATAGCTCTTAGCACTGAGAAATTTTGACCAAAAGAGAATATCACCGACACGATGGATAGATAAATCATCATCGATACGCAGAACTGCCGTCTGTCCGGAGCCCAGGTCCGTCGGTACATATAGTGATAAATCAGGAAGCTCAGTACGACACAAGCTTGTGTGGCAAGACTGAATTTTAAAATGCTCGACTTTCCGGGTATAAACCAATCTGGTATTGCTGTATATAGCAGCGTTGCTTCTTCCAATAAATACGGAACACCAGGCGCTTCATACCCAGTGATCCCAACCGCCCACCAGAAGCCGCACATCAGTGCGGCAATAACCATTGACACCCCCAGCATAAAGTAGGACTGGAAACGAATTTTTCCGGATAAAGCATACGGCAGCGCCACCACGGCGATCATCAGGCCAATCATAAAAGCGTGCATGGCATGCCCCAGGATCAATAGTGCCGTGAGTATGGCAATGCCGAAAAAGGTACTGCTCCGGGGATCGATCAGAAAATCCACCACAAACAGCAGCAACCATGGCGTAAAAAGAAAGATAACACCCTGGGCGTAAACACCACCCCCGAACAGTGATAAAGCAAAAAAGGGCTGCAGGCAATAGAGAACCACCCCGAAGAGACCGTACCATTGTCCGATGAATCGACGACTGATGGCCCAAACGCCCAGGCCACCCAGACTCAGGCAAATCAAGCAATACCACTTCATCGTTAGCACGATGTCGTCGATCAGAATATGGATCCCGGCCATGACCACATACCCCAACGGCGCATAGTACTGCATCATGGTGGAACCGTTGTACCAGAAAGGACACCAGGACGGGAACTCCAATTTCTGAAAATGCTCCGCCAGGTATGCCACTTTCGCCAAATGGCCCAAGCCGTCAGCAGTCACATTGAACAGCTGACTATCCATTGCGGCGATATTCGAAAAAGCGGCTATGGAAGCCGCTATCGACAAAAACACCGCCAGCAGGAATTCGATCAGAAGCTGCCGATTCCAGTGTGAAGGGTCTCGTATCGCTGTGCCTCGATCAGTCCGGTATGCCAATCCGCTCCACCACCACTTCTCCGGTACAGACCGGATTTAAGAGCAATCCTAGCTTCATCCTGTGGAATGTGACCGTTTTGTGAGCACGGACAGCCTCGCCCATCACCTGTCCCGTATCTCCGTTCAGGCCCGACGGTATGTCTACAGACAGTACCGGGATACCGGAGGCATTCATCCGGCGGATCATTTCTGCATATAAGTCTTTTACCTCCCGGGAAAGTCCGGTGCCCAGCAAAGCGTCCACCAGGAGATCCGCGCCGGAAAGGCACTCTTCGGTCCGATCCAGCTCCTGCGGCGCCTGCAGGACCTCTGCATCGCATCCCAGGTTGTGCAAAATGGCATCATTGGTCCGAAATTCCGCAGAACACTTTGCAGGATCCCCCAGGACAAACACCCGGACATCCATGCCCGCCAAAAGGCAGTGCCGCGCCACAGCAAGGCCATCTCCGCCGTTGTTTCCGGTTCCGCAAAAGATACCCACGGAACGGTACCGGTCGGTATCGATGTGCTCAAACACTTTCAAGGATGCCTGTTCCATCAGCGCGATCGCCGGAATCCCCACAGTCTCTATTGCATACGCATCCAACTTCTTCATTTCATCGCAGCTGACGGCTCCCAAAGTCGCTTTCGGATCCTCCGAAGACCTTGCAACGCCCTTTACACCATTTTTAATCTGATACAAAGTGACGTCCGCCTGGGCCATGAGCTCTTCCACAGTATGGCCGTCCTTGGGGAAAAATGCGATCCCCATGCTGCTGGTGACATTGAGATTCAGCAGCTTCTTTCCTTTTCCGTCGTCCAGTCTGTACCGCCCGTTGATTTTTTGCAGGACGCGTTCCATGGCGTGATGCGCGCCTTCTTCCGATCCCACATCGTGCAGATAGACCAGAAACTCGTCTCCTCCGGTCCGGATCACCAGATCCTGCTCCCGAAGGGCTTTTCTTGCCCGCATAGCGAGATATTTAAGGACACCGTCGCCGGCCTTGTGTCCGTAATGATCGTTGATCCTTTTAAAGTCGTCCACGTCCAGTACGCCGATGCAGCCGACCTTGCCTTCGCCGGCCAGTGTTTCCAGCCGTTCCTGCAGGAGCGTGTCCAGGACCCGCCGGTTGTAGGCCAGCGTCAGGGAATCCAAATACACTTTTTCTTTTAAATCGTCCTGTATCTTCTTGGTTTCCGTAACATCGTCCAGCACGATGCTGGCCCCTGACAATTGCCCCTCCTCTTTTGTGGGCGTCATATGTACTACAAGCCAGCTCTCCCTGCCCCATTTGCTGCGGTACCCCATCTCGTGCTTAACGATCCGGTCTTTTTCCATGCATTCTTTGAGCCGATCCGTAAAGCCCGCATCCTGAAGCAGGGGAAATTTCAGCAGATTGATCTGCCGGGTCGCCTCGAGCGAAGGAGAATCCAGTATTTCCAACAGTTTCCGGTTCGCATACGTGATCGCTCCGTTGACGTCACAGCTTATGAACCCGACCGGAGCGCTTTCTGCCAAAGAGTATAAACGATCCCTCCCAGCTTTCAGCGCCTGTTCCAGGCGGGTCTTCTCAATAAAAAGCCCCAGCTGAGAAAGAAA
>DPKU01000116.1 GCA_003542355.1 Clostridiales bacterium
GAATACATCTATTCGACCTTGTCGGATCTGCTGCGGCTGCGATACGGGCAGATGAAGGGGCTGGAGATCGTCTCGGAAATCCGCAAAGCCGGCGCAAAGGTCATTTGCGATCTGGACACCGGCTACATCGAAGAAGACAGTGAGGCCAATTACAAAGAGATGGACATCGCCGTGTTCAATCACATCGGCTTTGAACATTATCGAGGAGCGCGCAGCGAAGAACAAGCGGCAGCAGAGCTGCTGTCCTACGGAATTTCTCTGGTCGCTGTCACCTACGGCAGCGAAGGATGCCGGGCCTATATCCCCGGCGAAACTTTTTCTGTTCCCGCCTTTCAGGTGGATGCGGTGGATGTGACCGGCGCCGGAGATACTTTTTCTGCGGCCTTGCTCTTCGGCCTGCAGCACATGGGACCGGGGCAGGCTGCCGTGTTTGCCTCCGCAGCGGCTGCCATCTGTGTGCAGGGGATCGGGGCAAGGGCCGGCGCTGTTCCTATGGAACAGGTTTTCGCCTTAATGGAGGGTCGCTCGCTATAACAAAGAAAAGGCTTTCAGAAACAATTCTGAAAGCCTTTCACTTATTTATGCATAGCCATGATACGTGTACGGCCCGGATTGCTAAATGATTTTCAACAACCATAGAATTCCGAGAATGACCAGGATCGTTCCAATGATTCCTAAACCTCTACCCATGATAACCGCTCCTTTCTTTATCCGGAGCTAATAGACAATCAAAGTTCTATATCGAGATGAGATAAAGAGTGGCTTCTTCTGTGTGTTCACTCCGCCTTCATTATATGCCTGATTGCCAAAAAGCGCAACAAACGCCATAATGCCGGTTTTTTCCAGGCAAATCAGCGACAGCTATTCCCGTGATGCGGACGGAGGCGATGGAACAAAACGCTCCGACAGTTCGCTGAGCAGTGTAGACCCCAGAATCAGTACGGCGCCGGCGATGCCAACCACACCCAAAGGCTCCTTGAGCACCAGAGCAGACAGGAGGATGGCTACTAAAGGATCGATGTAGCTGTAGAGGGCGACGGTCTGCGCTTTTAAGCTCTGCATGGAGCCGAAGTACAGGACATAAGTGACGCCGGTATGCAGGATGCCCACCGTGACCAGCAGAACAGCGGCAGCAGGGGATAAGGTCATAGCGGACAGGCTCTCCGTGATCAGGATATAGGGAAACAGAACCACGGCCGACGCCCCAAGCTGCACGATGGTGGCGTCCATGGCGGAGATATCCTTCAGGTATTTGTTCAGAAGGATCACGCTGGCGTAGAGCGTTGCAGCCCCCAGCCCCAGAAGGATCCCCGTGGTATCGGCAGACCCGGCAAAGCCGTTCTGAAGCACACCGGATACCAGCAGCATGCCAACGAGCGCTCCTGCGAGGCAAAAGCCTTTCAGGGGCGTCAGTTTTTCACGAAACAGGAAAGCTGACGCCAAAATCACAAAGACAGGGGCCATATAGTAGCATAGCGTCGCAATGGCCACTGTGGTATGACGGTAGGCCTCGAAAAGCAGGATCCAGTTGACACCGATGCAGGCACCGGACAGCAGCAGGATCCGTCCGTTGCGACGAATGTCGGCTACGGACATAGCTTGTTGTTTCCGGCAGAGATACAGCAGCAGGAAGATCGTCCCGATCACGCCTCGCGCCACGGCGATCACGCTGGAGGGCAGGGGGATGTGACGAACGAAAATGCCGATCGTGCCGAACATGAACAAGGAAAAGGCCAGTTTTTGTTTGGATTTTCGTTCCGTTGAAAGGTGTTTCACAGGGACTCCGTTGTCGTCGTTTAGGAATGTCGGGCGGTTGTTTCAAACAGTACAAGTGTAGCAAAGGGGGAAGGGAAAAGCAATCGGGGAACAGAAGAGATTCCTTTCCCACAGCGATTGCATTGCGGCAGACCATCGGGTACAATTCAGGTACAGAGGTAAAGGAGGGCTACATGAAGGACCATATGACATTGAAAGCGTCCCTGGTGGATCGCATCGAAAAGAACCGGGATGAGATCATCGGCATCGGCGATGCGATCTACAGAACGCCGGAGACCGGTTTCAAGGAATTCAAAACTGCCGGTTTCGTTAAGAAAAAGCTGCAGGAGTGGGGGATATCCTACACCAGCCTGGAGGACTATCCGGGGATCAAAGTGACGCTGGATACGGGAAAAGAAGGTCCCGGAATTGCGGTGGTTGCCGAGCTGGACGCCATCATCTGCCGGGAGCATCCTGACAGCGACAAGGAGACCGGCGCCGTCCACGCCTGCGGGCACAACGCCCAGATGGCCGCCATGATGGGCGCATTGAAAGGGATCGTCGATACCGGCATCCTGGAACATCTTTCGGGCAAGCTGCACTTTATCGCCGTTCCTGCAGAAGAGTATATCGAGATCGCGTACCGGATGGGCCTCCGGGAGAAAGGGGCCATCAAATATTTGGGCGGAAAGCCGGAGCTTCTGCGAAAAGGATTTTTCGACGATGTGGACCTCTGTGTATCAATCCATTCCACCAGCGGATTGGAGAAGAAGATCGTCATCGGCAAATCCCTGAACGGATGCGTCGTAAAAAACATCAAATACATCGGAAAGCCGGTCCATGCCGGCACGTCGCCCCACAAAGGCATCAATGCCCTGTATGCGGCAAACCTGGGACTGATGGCCATCAATGCCATCCGTGAGACCTTTCGGGAAGAGGAGTATATCAGAGTCCATCCCATCATTACCAAGGGAGGCGACATCGTGAATGTGATCCCCGGGGATGTGCGCCTGGAGACCTTTGTACGAGGGAAGACGCTGCGGGATATGCTGGCCGCCGGCATCCGAGTGGATCGGGCTCTGGTGGGCGCGGCCGCTGCCATGGGTGCGAAGGTGGAAATCGAAGACCTGCCCGGCTATCTTCCGGCCGCTTACGACGAAGGTCTCCGCGCCATCGCCGGAGAAGTGGGGCGCACGCTGGTCCGCGAAGAAGAGCTTGCGGAAGACGTCCACGACACCGGCTCCACGGACTGGGGAGATATCTCTTCGCTGATGCCGGTGCTGGAAACCTCCATTGGGGGCATCACCGGAACGGCCCACGGAGCGGATTACAAGATCGCCGACCCGGATATCGCTTACGTGCTCGGGGCGAAATATCTGGCTTCCATGGCTGTGGAACTGTTGCTGAACGATGGGGAGAAAGCGAAGGCGGTATTAAAGGGATTTACACCGTTATTCAAGTCGAAGCAGGAATACTTCGACACGGTGGACAAGCTGTTCCGCAAGCGGAGCCTACCTTCCGAGGATTACAAGGACGGGGTGATGGAGGACCTCATCCGCGATCTTTGCACACTTTGATAAAGTATGGTTCCAGCATGATGAGCAAAGAGATCCAAATAGAAAAGCAATTGCAACGAGCGATGGCCAAAAAAGCCCGGGAGTCTTTGACTGCAGCCGAAAGAACGGAATATAGTCGGCTGGTTTGTGAGAAACTGATTGCGCATCCTGCGCTGAGCAGTGCGTCGGTCATACTGTCCTATATGGCTTTTGGCTCAGAACTGGACTTGTCAGCGCTCCACGAAGAAATGATAAAAAAGGGAAAGACTCTGGCATTTCCCGTTCCATACGGGGATGGGCGAATGGAAGCCTATCAGCCCTGCACGCCAGAAGGGTGGACCGTCGGAGTTTTCGGGATCCAAACGCCCCGGGAGGATGCATCTTTATACATCCCGCCGGAGATCATCGATGTGGTCCTGGTTCCTTGTGTGGCGTTCGACGATGCCTGCAGACGGATCGGATGGGGCGGCGGATATTATGACAGATATCTTCCCAGATGCAGGCAGGCCTTTACCATCGGCGTAGCTTTCGAAATCCAGCGGCTGGGGTCGGCAGCTGCGGATCCGACCCGGGACGTTCGGCTGAATGAGGTGATCACAGAAAGGAGGAGTTGATATGTTTACGAAAAACAAGTTATGGGTAATATCCGTTCTTATGGTTATCGCACTGACTCTGGCAGGTTGTTCAAGTGACAGCCAGGAGCTGCCGGACCCGACGCCTGAGGATATGGAAACTCAAATCGACGATGATTCGCAGGTCGACATGGAGTTCAGTGACGATATCGGCGATAGTGTTGCGCTTCCTGCCGGATATCCGCAGGACTTGTTTCCGATCTACGGAGAAAGTTATATTTTCGGTGTTGTTGAACTCGAAGGCGGGTACACCATCACAGCATTTTCCAAAGACGACTTCCAGGATGTAGCAGCCTTTTACAAGAATGTACTGGAAGGCACAGTCGTAACCTACGAATCGGACAGGGCGGACGGGTATACTTCTTTTGGGACGATCGGGGAGTACACTTATAATTTCGATACCGGCGCCAGTGTTGAACTGGAGGGATATATCACCAGTATTGTGATCATGCTCATGCCAAACTGAAAATACGTTTGAAACGAGAGACCCCCGGCCTGATTCAGACCGGGGGTTTGTTGTTGCTGTAAACAAGGCAGCAGCAATGGTAGTTGTTTCTATTTATCGTACTTCTTCAGATATTCGCCCAGAGCCGCCAGCGCTTCGCGAAGTTTTTGCGGGTCGCCGAAGGCGCCATATCCTATGCGAATGTAGCCGGGCATCTCAAAGCAGGCACCGTGGCAAAACAGGATCTTCGCCGTTTCCATGGCATCCACAGCCAGGGCGGTGGATTCGATGTCGTAGTCGTAGCGTACCAGACAGGTGGTTCCCTTGGCATCGCCTCTTACGTGGAGATGGGGATGGGCGTTGATCCAGTCGTAGACGATCTTCTTGTTGGGGGCCAAAATGCCTCTGGCCCGGGCCCAGACCTTTTCATAGTTTTCCATTGCGACAGCTGCTACGACCTCGTCGATGATGCCGCAGCAGATCGTATTATAGGATCTTCTGTTTTCAAAATTCCGATAAGCGTACGCATCCTTCACAACGATCCAGCCGATCCGGGTGCCGGCCATGGAGAACATCTTGGACAAGCTGCTGATGGAAATGCACTTGTCGTATCCGTAGTCCATGATAGAGGGCATATATTCTTCGTCCATGCCCCGGTAGATCTCATCGCACAGGATGTAGGCGTCCACAGATTTGGCGATTTCCACCAGCTCTTTCAATTCCTTGTCGTACAGCGTCTGTCCCGTGGGGTTGTTGGGGTTGGAAAGGGCGATCAGCTTCGTGTTCTTGTCCACCATATCCCGGAGGTCATCCATGTTCAGGATATAGTCTTCTTCCTCTTTCAGCATGAGTTCTCTTGTCTCCATGCCCAGGGATTTGGGGATGTCGTACTGCTGCTGATAGGTGGGCTTGACGACTACGATGTTATCACCTTGCTCCATCAGACCGCAGATGACGATGTCGTTGGCGCCGGTGCCGCCGTGGACCATCATCACGTGCTCGGGTTTTACGTCTCCCTTGGGATACAGGCCGCAGACGGCTTTTTTGACACGGGGGGATCCTGTGGAGTCGCCGTGATGATAGTGAAGGCTCATGGTGCTCATTTCCTTCAGAAAAGCTTCTTCGTCCTGTTCGGTCACCCGGAACAGCTCATCCATGGTCATGGCTTTGACGCAGCTGGAGCCTAAATTGTGCTTGGCTTTGGAATCCATGGGATTCAGCCACTGCTCGATCAAAAAGTCTTTTAATTCCATTGCTTCCTCCTGCTACATATCGGCTTCCATGCCGACATGCGCTTCTTTGGCTTTGGTGATGGCGGTCTTGGCGGCGACCAGGTCCAGGATATACAGACCCGTCGCATCGAAAATGGTGGTCTCCTGATCGTTTTGCCGTCCGGGGATGGTCCCGGCCAGCAGGTCTCCGATCTCTCCGGCGATATCTTCTTTTTTGATGACACCCTGCAGCAGGGGGATCTCCATCTCTCCCACGCGGATACACTGGGCGATGTCATCGGCAAAGATCCTGGCTCCGGCAAAAATAGCGCTCTCGATCTCCTGTTTGGTTTCCATATCCGAACCGATGCAGCTGAAATGGGTGCCGGGGCGGACCCATTCCTTCATGATGAGGGGCTTTCTGGATGGGGTGATCGTGATGATGGCATCGCTGTTGCGGACAGCTGTTTCCGTGGACTCTTCCGCGATGAAGGTCACGTGGTCGCCGTTAACATCGAAATCCGCCTTGAGCTGCTCCTTGATGGCTGCTGCCAGATCCCGGGCTTGTTGATGGTTGACAGGATCAACGATGTACACCGTGTCGATCATCGGACGCAGGATGAGCGTGGCGGCGATCTGGAAAGAGGACTGTTTGCCGGCGCCCAGGAGCATCAGTTTTTTCGCATCTTTCCGGGCCAGGCTGTCCACGCCTAGGGCGCCGGCGGCGCCGGTTCGGACGCAGGTGATGTAGGAGGCGTCCATAATGCCCACAGGGATGCCCGTATTGGAATCGTATACCATCATGATCCCGTTGAAAGGCGGGAGTCCTTTTTCTTTGTTGTCGGGGAAATTGTTTAGCATTTTCAGCCCGTGAAGCTGCTCTCCTTTGATGTAGCCCGACCGGATATCCATAGCGGCGTGCTCTTCTACAAATTCATGGTTCACCAGGGGCCAGATCACGCTTTTCCCTTCGGATTTGAGTTGATAGACGTTCCGTACCTTATCGATCACTTCTCTCATGTCGATCACTTTTTTTACTTCTTCTCTGTTCAGGATCAGTACACCCATATCAATTCCTCCTTTTTCAGAACACAAACCGATGTTTGTCTGATATAATAATTATAAGGCTTTATCCTTGTATGAACAAATCTATTTATTGGGAGAAAGTATAGAAAATATCGTTGTATTTGTATTGGGAAACAAAGAAGGTGCTTATGAAGCTTTATGTTCAGGACATCTACAATTTTCCGGAGCTGAGCAAGATGACGCTCATTGCCGGAGAAGGCGGACTCAAGAAGGAAGTGAAGCATTGCGGCATTCTGGATTACGAATACGATCAGGATGTGGCGAACAAATATTCAGACTATAATTACAGAACCGGTGGAGGCTTTATCACGCTCACCACATTTTTGTACGCGAAGCACGACCCGAATCTCATCTATGAAGCGGTCAAAAAGCTTGTAGCCAAGAACGGCAGCGGGCTGATCATCAAAAATATATTCAAGCTTCCGATCGCGCAGAATGTGATCAAGTATGCGGATTACATGGACTTCCCCGTATTCGTGCTTCACGATTCCTATCCTTTCTTCGAGGACATCATCCTGCTCATCAACAAAAAGATGGAACAGTATGAATCCTTCTATTTTATGGAGCAGCGGGTTAATACACTACTGAAAGCGGACACCTCGGACACGAATATACTGACGGAACTGACATACGAGATCAATCCGTCGCTACAGGACGACCTGGCCGTGGCTTTTTTTCGCCCCAAGGAAGGCCGCCTTTCGCGAGAGCGGGCGATCGAGGAAGAAAACAAGCTATATAAAGCCGGCTTGATCGAACCCGGAGATGCGATTTTTTTCTATGGCGGCGGTCTGATGCTCATCCATTCGGCCTACCATTGCGGGAACGGGCACCCGGTGAATCTGTTTGCGCCTTATGCGGAAGTCCTGGGACCGGATCTGTTTCAACGGTACGACGTAGGGGTATCCGATCTGCATCACGTGAAGGATGAATTGGTCGAAGCGATCCGGGAATCTCTCTATGCCGTTTCCTTCGATGAGCGGTCCGACGGCATCAAAGCCTTTGATCAGCTGGGTGTGTATCAGGCCATCCTTCCCTTTGCCGAAAGCAAAGCCATGGATCACTACCGTCAGCGATACATCTCGCCGATCAGGGAATACGACGCCGGAAGGAGCGGCGAGATCCTGAATACGGTCATTGCATTTGTAAAAGCAGGCGGAAACCTGGATACAACAGCCGAGCAGATGGGGCAGCACAAGAATACCATACGATACCGGCTGAACACTGCGGGCAGCCTCCTTGATCTCAACCTGTTTTCTCTGGGGGACTTCGAAAAAATGGCGCTAGCGGTGCGGATCGATATCTGTTCGGATCAATCGGAAATAACCATATGACATTGGTAATCATTGTAATAAAGAAAGGACACTGAAATGAAAGAATGTAGAGTTGCAATGCTGGGCTTCGGCGTGGCCGGGAAAGCATTTTCGCGTATTTTAGCCGACAATCATGAGGAGATCCGGCAGAAGACCGGGTACGATGTAAAGGTCACGACCATCACGACTGCTACCCGGGGTACGCTGAACGATCTTCGGGGCATCGATCTTTTGGAAGCCATCCGACAGGCGGAAGAGGACGGGCACTTTGACCGCGCTGCTGAGGGATACTGTGAGTGGTCGGCCATGGATGTAGTGGAAAAAGCAGAGTACGATATACTGTTGGAATTGACGCCGCTGAACATCCTGACCGGACAGCCGGCCATCGATCACATCAAAAATGCGATGAACAGGGGTAAGCATGTAGTCAGCGCCAATAAGGGCCCCATCGCCTGGGCGTATCGGGAGCTGAAGGACCTAGCTTTGGAAAAGGGTGTTTGCTTTTTCTACGAGACGACGGTGATGGCAGGTATGCCGGTTTTCAATATGACGGATTACTGCCTGGAATATGCAAAAATATCTGAGGTCAAAGGGATCTTGAATGCAACGACCAACTATATACTGGAGCAGATGGAACTGGGGATTTCCAGGGATGTGATCTATGAAAACGGCCGGAAGGGCGGATTTATGGAAGCAGATCCTGCCATGGACGTGGAAGGGCACGACGCCGCAGCCAAACTCACATCGCTGCTCAATGTGCTGATGGATGCCAACATCACGCCGGATCAGATCGATCGGACGGGCATCCAGGATGTGACCCAGGAAGAGGTGATGGCTGCTGTTGGCCGTGGCAACAAGCTGAAGCTGATTTGCAGGGGAACGATCGTTGACGGAAAGGTCCAGGGCACGGTACGGCCCGAAGAGATCCCGGAAACCGATGCGTTTGCAGGCCCGGACGTAGTGGCAGTCGTGTCTGTTACCACAGATCTGATGGGACGGCTCACACTGGTCCAATATGGCTTGGAGCCCGCGCAAACAGGTTATGGTGTGTTTATCGATCTGATCCGTGTTCTGCGGGAGTCCAGGCGCTGATCTGCTCCGGGGAAGACGTTATTCCGGGTTGTGTTCCGTGGTATATGGCCGATGACGGTTCAGGAGCGGGAACCAGTTGACCAGCAGTGCGAACACGATGCCTAGAAGCGTATCGATCACGCGGTCGATGGCATAGATCAGCGTATTCTCCTGCCCTTTTGTAAGGCAGATGATCAGAAATACCACAGAGGCGATGATCACAGACCCAGGGCGTTTGAGCATCAGAACGATCAGGATGAGAGGAATGATCCCTGCCGCT
>DPKU01000123.1 GCA_003542355.1 Clostridiales bacterium
CCTCGATGGCCATGTTGGCCATGGTGAACCGGTCATCCATGGAGAGTTCGGAAACGCCGGGGCCGGTAAATTCCAGGGATTGATATAAAGCGCCCTCTACACCGACCCTGCCGATGATGTGAAGGATCACATCCTTGCCGGAAACCCAGGGCCCCGGTTTCCCGGTCAGGATCACTTTGATGGCCGAAGGAACTTTGAACCAGGCTTTGCCCAGCGCCATGCCCGCCGCCATATCCGTGGAGCCCACACCGGTGGAAAAAGCACCCAGCGCCCCATAGGTGCAGGTGTGAGAATCGGCGCCGATGACCACATCGCCTGCAGTCACCAGACCTTGTTCCGGCAGCAGCACGTGCTCAATGCCCATCTGGCCGACTTCATAATAGTTACTGATCCCCTGCTCTTCTGCAAACTGGCGCATTTCCAGGCACTGCTGGGCCGCCTTGATATCCTTATTGGGTGCAAAATGGTCCGGGATCAGCATTACCTTGTGGGGATCGAATACTGTTTCCGCGCCCATTCTTCGAAATTCCCGTATGGCCGAAGGCGCCGTGATATCGTTCCCCAAAACGGCGTCCAAAGACGCTTCGATATAATCCCCTGCCTCAACGCATTCCAGTCCCGCATGGGCGGCCAGGATTTTTTGTGTCATCGTCATTCCCATAATCATTCCTCTCTTTCCGGCATCCTTTTGGGATCCCATGATCGTACTTCCGTCAAGCCATTAAACTGTCTTCGTACAAGATCTTATTGACGGCGTTCACATAAGCCAGGATGCTGGCTTCGATCACGTCGGTGGACAATCCCCGGCCGGTATAATGACCGCCCTTCGCTTCCAGTTTCACGAAGGCGTCGCCCAGGGCATCCTCTCCCTCTGTAATGGAACGGAGCTGATAATCCTCCAGACTGATACTGAATCCGACGATTTTCTCGATGGCTTTGAACGCCGCATCGATGGGCCCTTCTCCCCGGGATACCTTTTCGTACACCTT
Source organism: Clostridiales bacterium (assembly GCA_003542355.1). Taxonomy (GTDB): domain Bacteria; phylum Bacillota; class Clostridia; order Peptostreptococcales; family Anaerovoracaceae; genus UBA10908. The sequence goes on from DPKU01000123.1 coordinate 990, forward strand.
TTCTTCTTTCATCAGAGATATGACCGCTGTGGATGTTATGGAATTTCCGCTGTTGATCACAAAGCGATCCAGGCTGTACACCATGGGCACCTCGGCAAGCCGCTTGCTGATGAGCGCTTCGATGTCCCGATCATACACCAGTTTCTTTTTATCGGCCACGTCCTTGAACTGCTCAAAGGCAACGACCAGCTCCTCCTCCGTGACCTCATAGCCCAGTTCCTTCAGCTTCGTGCGGAAAGCATGCTTGCCCGAATGTTTGCCAAGCACCATCTGGTTGGCTTTGAATCCCACGGATTCCGGTGTCATGATCTCATAGGTTTTTTTATTCTTGAGCACGCCGTGCTGATGGATACCTGCCTCATGGGCGAAGGCATTCTCCCCTACGATGGCTTTGTTGGGCTGTACGGCTACGCCGGTGATCCTTGACAGCAGCTTCGAAGCGCGAACCAGCTCAGTGGTGACCACGCCGGTCTCGAGGCCGTATACATCCCGACGGGTGGCCAGCGCCATGACGATCTCTTCCATGGCGGCGTTCCCGGCCCGCTCTCCGATCCCGTTGATCGTGCATTCGATCTGCCTCGCGCCGGCCCGGATCCCGGCCAGGGAGTTGGCCACCCCAAGACCCAGATCGTTGTGGCAGTGCACTGCGATCGTCACGCCATCCAGCGCAGGACAGTGGTGTCGTATCTTCATCAAGAACTCATAAAATTCTTCGGGGACTGCATAGCCTACCGTATCGGGAATATTGATGGTCGTCGCCCCGGCTTTGATCACCGCATCAAACACCTGGGCCAGGAACAGAGGGTCGCTCCGGGTCGCATCCTCTGCGGAAAATTCCACATCCTCGCAATAGCTTTTTGCCCTTCGTACCATCGCTTCCGAAGTCTCCAGCACTTGATCCGGCGTCATGTTGAGCTTGTATTCCATATGGATCGGAGAAGTGGCCAGAAAGGTATGGATCCTGGGCTGCTTTGCGTTTGACACCGCTTCCCAGGCACGATCGATATCCATGGGCACGGCCCGGGCCAGACTTGCGACCACAGAATGCTCGATCGTTTCTGCAATGGTCTTCACCGACAAAAAATCTCCCGGTGAGGATATGGCAAAGCCCGCTTCGATCACATCTACTTTCATGCGCTCCAGCTGGCGGGCCAGCTCCACTTTCTCGGCCAGATTCATGCTGCAGCCCGGTGATTGCTCTCCGTCGCGGAGCGTGGTGTCAAAAATTTTGATGGTTTTGCTCATCGTAGATTCCTCCGTTCTTTTGATTCCGGAGATAAAAAAATCCCCGGAGTAAGTTATACTCCAGGGACGATGTATACAACCGCGGTACCACCCTGTTTACCGGAAAAGCCCGGTCTCTCTGCAGGTTCTATCAAACCTTGGGCCTTGGTAACGGAACCTTCCGGGATCCCTTACCAGCCATTGCGTTAGGGGATCCAGCTCAAGAGCGAGAATACCGGACCTTTTGGTATCGGCTCGCAGCGACCGCCGACTCTCTGAAACGCTATGACATCCGGTAGCACTCCGTCATTGCTTTTTATATATTGTTCTTAAGTGTACAAAAGATAAAAGCACTTGTCAAATACTTTTTCGAATCTTTTTTTCTGTGAAAGTATAAGGCCAAACCAGCGCTTTAGGGAAAAAAGTCTGTTATTGCTGAATTTATTCTTTAATCTTTTTGGCAAAGTGATATAATGTTCTCGAAAAGAGAACCCTGCGTTCGTATCACAAGGAGGAGACCATGAAATTTTCCAGCAAGATCCAACGTTGCGCTCTGTCTCCCATACGCAAATTCTATCCGTACCAGGTGGAATGCGTTAAACAGGGCAAGAAAATCTATCATCTCAACATCGGTCAACCCGATATCAAGACCCCTCCCATTTACTTCGAGACTGTGCGTAATTTTAATGCGCCCGTTCTGGAGTATGCGCCCTCTCCGGGCATCCCTTCCGTTATACAGGCTGTGCAAAAATACTTCGAAGAGATCGGCATCCATTACGACACCCCCGATATCGTCGTTACATCCGGCGGCAGCGAAGCTTTGATGTTTACCATGGCCACCATTCTGGATGACGGAGACGAGATCCTGATCCCGGAGCCGTTTTATCCCAATTACAGCACCTTCGTAAACACCACCGGCGGAAAGATCGTACCGATCCCGACCACAGCCGAGGAAGGCTACCATTACGCAGACAAAGATAAAATCGAGAAGCTGATCACACCCCATACCCGGGCGATCATGTTCACCAACCCGGGGAATCCGACCGGCGCTGTTTTGAGCCACGAAGAGTGCAAGATGCTGGCAGAGCTGGCTGTGAAACACGATCTCTTCCTGATCGCAGACGAAGTATACAGAGAGTTCATTTACAGCGGCGAGCCCCTGTCTTCCATGGGCAGCTTCAAAGAGGCAGAAAACCACGTGATCCTGATCGACTCCGTTTCCAAGCGGTTTTCCGCCTGCGGGGCCAGGATCGGCGTTGTCATCACGAAAAACAAGGACTTCCAGGGTGAATTCATGAAGCTCTGCCAGGCCAGACTTTCCGTCGCCACACTGGATCAGCTTGCTTCTGCCCAATTGTACACGGTGGACAAGAGTTACTTCGAAGAGGTGCGTGTCGAGTATAAGAAGAGAAGAGACACGGTCTACAATGCATTGTCGAAGATCCCCGGCGTCGTCTGCAAGGAACCGAAGGGTGCCTTTTACGTCATGGCCAAGCTCCCGGTAAAAAACGCAGAAGATTTTCTGGTTTGGCTGCTAACGGAATTCGAAGACAAAGGAGAGACTGTCATGTACGCTCCCGGCGGCGGATTCTACGCCACACCGGGCAAAGGACTCAATGAAATCAGGATCGCCTACGTCCTGAACTGTCAGGATCTTGAACGCGCCATCGAATTGCTGAAACTTGCGCTGGAACAATACAAAGACTGACCGGAGACACAATGAAAACAGTAAAAGTAAGCCACTACGATGCTTTTACTAAGATCGCCGGCAAGGGAAACCCTGCCGGCGTTATCTTTGAAGCAGCGTCTTATACGACGGAAGAAATGCAGGAGATCGCCCGGCAGATCGGCTTTAGCGAATGCGCTTTTATTCTGCCCTCTCAGAAAGCAGATCTGCAGCTGCGTTATTTTACGCCTGGCGCTGAAGTGAACCTTTGCGGGCATGCCACTGTGGCGTCCATCTTTGCGCTGTACAACGGATCGGCAGCCAGCCAGGAGCCGATCCATAAAAAAGTGGAGACCAGGGCCGGGATCATCGACATCGGCTACCGCCCTGATACCAAAGAGGTGTCCATGACCCAGGCCGCTGCAGTGTTCGAACCTTTCTCCGGAAATGTCAAGGCGCTCCTTGGCACGATTGGACTGAATCTGGAGGATCTGGATGCACGCTATCCCGTCGTCTATGGTTCTACCGGGCTGTGGACGCTGATCCTGCCCGTCAAGACCCTGGATGCCTGTTCCCGGATGGTGCCCGACCACCACGCTTTTCCGCCGGTGCTGACAGAGCGACCCAATACCTCCATCCACCCCCTGTGCGTGGAAACGCTCCACGCAAAAGCCACGCTCCACGGCAGGCATTTTTCCGCAGCGATTACAGGACGCGTGGAGGACCCGATCACCGGGACCGCCTGCGGCGTTATGGGCGCCTACTATATCACTTTTATGGATCCGGCCATGGAAAGCTGCGATATCCTGATCGAGCAGGGACAGGAGGCCGGATACGACGGACTTGTACACGTATGGGCCCGCAAAGCCCAGGGAGTCACAAACGTACAGATCGCAGGCACCGCCGTGTATGTAACGGAGCTGACGGCTCAACTGTAATAAGAACAAAAAACAAAGCGCCGTGGCCACCGGAAGATTCCGGGACCACGGCGTTGCTGCATTCGTCGTCAGTGTTTCTACGGCTAGAAGGATTCAGCCAGTTCGTTCACATCGGTGAGCGGACGGTTCTGCTTGACTGCTGTTTCTGCCAACGTCAGTTTTCCGTCATAGCAGGTAAGGCCGGTACGCATGAAGTATTTGTTGTCCTTCAATGCTTTTTCCACACCCTTTTCTGCGATTTCCAGTACCATGGGCAGCGTAGCGGATGCCAGCATTTCCGAAGAAGTCTTGGCAAAAGCCGAGGGGATATTATCCACACAATAATGCGTGATGCCATCCACAACAAAAGTGGGATCCGTGTGGGTGGTGCTGCTGCAGGTTTCGATCGCGCCCGGTTCGTCGCAGGCGACGTCGACGATCATGGCGCCGGGCTTCATCATCTTCAGGTCTTTCTTCCAAACCAGCGGTTCGTTTTTGGTCCGATCCCACATGATGCAGTTGATGATCACATCCGATTCCTTGATGCACTTAACAAAGTTTGCACGGCTGGACATCAGAAAGGTCACGTTGGGAGGCAAAGCGAGTCTGGCGGCTTCCATCGCCTTCAGGCTGTTATCAATAATGCGCACTTCATTGCCAAGGGCTGCTGCAAAAGTCGCTGCGCCCATGCCGCTGTTGCCGGCACCGATGATGGTGATCACGGGCGTGTCAACACCGGTGATATTGCAGAGGATCTGTCCGTCTCCGCCGTGGACCGCCTGCTTAAAGTGCATGGCAGCCATAAAGCCGCCTCTTCCGGCGATCTGACTCATAGGCTTGAGAAGCGGAAAACCTCCATTGGCATCCCGGAAATCCTCATAAGCAAATGCGGTGCATCCGCTCTTGAGCAGAACGTCGGTCTCCTCGGGATGTGCATTGGAATGGATGTACGTCATAAGGATCTTATCCTTGGTCATATACTTGAACTCCTGAGGAAAGAGCTCTTTGACCTTGTAGATCAGCGTACTTTTGGTGTATACGGTATCTGCATCAGCGATGGTCGCTCCCGCAGCCGCATAATCTTCGTCGGAAGCTCCGGCAATCTTTCCGGCGTCGTGCTCCACATAGACTTCGTGACCCCTTGATACCAGCTCGCGGACCGTATCGGGAACCGCTGCAACACGGTATTCGTTCGGCTTGATCTCCTTTAATACTCCGATGATCATTTCGTACTCCTTTCAGATTAACAGGTAAAAACATTCTGTTCAAATAAGAAGTGCAATTTATATGCCAACTTTAAAGCCTTGCAATGTAAGGCCTTGCAAGATCGATTTGGGCTGTGTGACAAATTTTCGCCGTTTTTTGCGCAAAAAGCGACAAGTATTTGTCGCTTTTTGATGTCAGCCATGTATCGTCGCCTCATACTTCAGCTGAAGCTGGTTCATTTTATAGGTGAGTGTCTGCCTGGGAATCGCAAGAAATTCGGCGGCTCTTGTCTTATTGCCTGCCGCGCGTTGAAGCGCGCGGAGAATCAAATCTCTCTCCAAGTCTTCCACTGCCTTGGACAGCGGAAGGATCTCTCCTCCTTCTATATTTTCCGATCCGTCCAGGTCGCCCTCGCTCTCAAACAGCCTTTGATGCAGATAGGATGGAAGGTGCTCAGGACCAAGGATCTCATCATCGCCGGCGAATTCCACAGCCAGCTCGATCACGTTCTTTAACTCGCGCACATTGCCTTCCCAACGATAGGAAAGGAGCGCCTCCCGGAGCGGTCCGGTGATCCCGCGGATGTGTTTGCCGTACAGATCCTGAAAATGCTTGATATAGTACTCGATAAACAGCTCGATGTCCTCCGGACGCTTTCGCAAAGGCCGGATCCGGATGATACTGCTGGAAAACCGGTAGAACAGGTCTTTGCGCAATATATTCCGCGCCATGGCTTCTTCGGGCTCCACGTTCATGGCAGCAATGATCTTTACATTGACTGTCTTGTCCCGGTTGTCTCCCAAAGAACGGAAAGTACCATCCTGCAGAACACGCAGCAGTTTGGCCTGCACCTGATACGGAATGGCGTTCAGCTCATCCAAAAACAGGATTCCGCCGTCTGCCTCTTCGAACAATCCTCTGCGATTTTCCGCACCGGTATAAATGCCCCGCTTTGTACCGAAAAGGATGGATTCCATCAGGTTTTCCGGGACCGTAGCACAGTTGAGCACCACGACTTTGCTCCGAGGCACACCGCTCTGGGTGATCATCGCCTGGGCAAAGAGTTCCTTGCCTGTTCCGGTTTCTCCGTAAATCAGCGTAGGATTTGGCAGCTTTGCCAAGGTTCTAGCCATATCGATATTCTTGCGCATTTCCGGATTCCGGGTCTGGATCAGACTAAATGTGATGTACCCGGATTCTCGTTGCAGCGTTTCCAGGAATTCGTTGAAGATCACATCGCTCTCTTCGCTATCCACATTTTCCAACGGTTCCACGTCCTTGGCCAGCTCCACGACGCCTACGATCTTTCCTCTGCGGCGGATCGGCAGGGTCACGTTGTGGGAAACAAATTCATGCCCCAGGTAATCGTGGTAGCGCTGGTTTTTCTGGACGACGATTTCACCGGTGGTCATACAGCGATAGATCGAACTGTTTTCCCGGGTCACATCCGT
>DPKU01000035.1 GCA_003542355.1 Clostridiales bacterium
GATCTGATCGACGATATCGAAAAGAAAATGGACCCCTATGGTCTCAAAGCCTCCGTCCCCCGGGCGGATCAGCTGTCCAACGCTTTGATCGGAGAGGAGATCAACGGCCTTAAGAAAATGGGTACGAGTTTGCCGATCCTGTTTCTTCTGGTGGCGGCATCGGTGATCGCCATGATGGTTTCCCGTATGGTCAAGAAGGATCGGATCAAGATCGGCGTCATGAAAGCCATCGGGTATTCCAACCTTGCCGTTCTGGGGCATTACGTCAAATACGCGCTGACCGCAGGCCTGATCGGCGGCCTGGCAGGTATCACAATAGGGTATAAGCTTGCCAGCTACATGACGGCCATGTATGCGGACTTCTTTGAGATCCCCAGCTATGGCATGAAGATCTATTGGACATTTATTGTGGGCGGTCTGCTCTTGTCCTGCGCATTTTGCATGGCTTTTGGCGCTTATGGTGCCCGTGGCTCCCTGCGGGTCCTGCCTGCGGAATCCATGCAGGCAGAAGCGCCTCGGGAAGGGAAGCGGATCCTTCTGGAATCCCTGCCGTTCCTATGGAAACGACTCCGGTTCAGCCAAAAGCTGGTGATGAAGAACGTATTTCGAAACAAAAAGCGTTCCCTGTTCGTACTGATGGGCGTTTCGCTCACCTACGGGACGCTGATGTTCACCATGACCATGCCCGGGATCATCGATGAGATGATGGTAAAGCAGTACGAGGAATATCAGACCATGGATTACAACGTCAGCTTTTCCCGGCCCCTTCTGAACACTGCCCGGCGGGATCTCCTCCATGAACTGTCCGGTCCGGCTTATGTGGAAGGCCGCATCGAGCAACCTTTCGAACTTTCGGTGGGGAATCGGGAAAAAACAGTGGTGATGATCGGCGTGGCAGCGGACAGCCAGGTCTTTCACCTGAGAGATCGCCGGGAGCAGAAAATCGCGCCCCGTGGGGGGCAGGTGCTGATCACCGAAAATCTGGCCAAAGCCCTGGACGTGGCGCCGGGAGACCGGATCCTGGTCAAGTCCTTCCTTCCCGGAGAAAAGGAAGCGTATCTGGTAGTCCAGGATGTCGTTCGGCAGACCATGGGCATCAATGCGTACATGGATCTGGAAGAAATGGGGGATCGCCTGATGGAGCACGGAGCGATCAACGGGGTGTACATCAATACGGAGGATCCGGATGTTGTTGCCAAGCTTCGGGAAATGGAAAACGTCTCCACAATTCTCTCGTCCCAGGATATGAAGGATCTGTTTTCCGAGTACACCGGCCTTACCTCCATCATGATCGGCGTGCTGGTGATCCTGTCCGGCGTGCTGGGATTCTCCATTGTATACAACGCCACCATCGTTTCCATCGGAGAACGCAAGATGGAATTTTCATCCCTTCGGGTGATGGGCTTTGGGAAGGATGAGATCTTCCGGATGATCCTGTCGGAAAACATCATCATATCCATCGCCGGCATTGCCGCGGGTATCCCGCTGGGGTACTTCATGACGGCCTACAGTTCTCAGGCATTCAGCAATGATCTGTATACGCTTTACCTGACGCCGACTCTGGAGGCGACTTTGCGATCTCTTGGGTTTACGGTACTGTTTCTCTTGGTCGCGCAGTTTGCCACCTTCGAAAAAATTCGAAAGCTGGACTTTTTGCAGGCACTGAAAAACCGGACCTCTTAGCATGCGTTTTCTGATCCGGGCGGGTCCTTCGAGCCGGTGCGGATTGAAGCAAAGCGCCGGCTGTGCTACACTGATGAAAGAAGAAGGGCAACGACATGAAAAAGATCAAAAAGCTTACAAAAAAGCAATGGATCCTATTGTTCGCGATCCTGGCCGCAGCCGCACTTGGCTCCGCAGGCTTCTATCTGACCGGCGGAACGGAAGTGGTTCTGGCGAATGCAGAACTCCGGGATGTATACCAGATCGTAGAAGAGGCCGGACAGGTGGAATCCAGAAGCGCCGTGACCGTGGTGTCCAAAGGTTCGGGAACCGTAGGTGAGATCCTTGTGCAGGAAGGCCAGACAGTCCAGGCCGGGGATTTGATCCTGTCTTTCAGCGATTTTGCTCCGGCGGCGGAAGTGGCAGGCATCCGGGCCCAGGCCCAGGGTGTTTACGCCCAGTATATCGCTGCAAAGGCCCTGTCGGACAGCAACCGGATCCTATACGAAGAAGGGGCTGTCAGCCAGCTGGAATACACCCAGTCTTTGGCTGTCACCAGACAATTGTCTGCGCAGCTGGCTTCTCTGGGCTATTCTGCCGACAGCCTCAGCAGCGCTACCGGAGCCGACGGTGTCGTTTCTCCGCTGGCCGGCGTAGTCACTGCCGTGTACGTGCGCGAAGGCGAAACAGCAGTACCTGGAGCGTCTTTGGCGGAAGTCGGCGGACTGGATGACCGCATCGTGCTGCTTCACATGATCTCCTCGGATGCCGATCAGATCACAGAAGGTATGCATGCAACAGTCCTGGCAGACGGAGAAGAGATCACGGAGAACGCCTTGGTGGATCACGTGGGGATCAAGGCGACGGATCACGTCTCGTCCCTGGGCATCGTACAGAAGCGAGTCCGGGTCGAGGTGGCGCTTCCGGAGGAAGCAACACCCAGACTGGGGAGCAGCGTAGACGTCCGCATTATTGTACGGGAAGCGGCGCAGGTACTATCGGTCCCATCCGCTGCGGTCTTTGCCATCGAAGAGGAAGCCTGGGTGTACGTGGCAGCCGGCGGAAAAGCGATCCAGACTCGTGTGACCATCGGACTGGAAGGCGAGGAATACGTGGAGATCATCGACGGACTCTCGCCGGGGGATCGGGTACTGGCTTCGCCCCCGTCGGATCTGACCGACGGTACGCGGATCAAAGAAAAATGAGAAGCATAACGGTATGGGGCCTTTCCGCTTCATACCGTTTTTACAAAGGGTTCACCGATTCAACACGGAACTGTCGTACAATGGGCGGTAAATGAAGAAAGGAGCGGAGCATGGCAAGAATATTGGTCGTGGATGACGAAGAAAAAATCCGGGAAGTGATCCGGGAGTATGCGGAATTCAATCATCACGAAGTACGGGAAGCTGCGGATGGGATGGAAGCGGTAAACATCGCGCTGAACGAGGATTTTGATCTGATCATTTTAGACATCATGATGCCAAGACTCGACGGCTTTACTGCCTGCAAAGAGATCCGCAGGGAAAAAGATGTGCCGGTGATCATGCTGTCAGCCCGAGGCGAGGAATACGATAAGCTGTTTGGCTTTGAGCTGGGCATCGATGACTACGTGGTCAAACCGTTCAGTCCCAAAGAACTGATGGCCAGGATCTCGGCGGTTTTGGCCCGGCGGAAGCGCAGCCTGGAAAACAGGGATACCCTTGAATTCCGTTCCGGCGGCCTGGCGGTACACACCGCTTCCAGAACTGTCACGCTGGATGAAGAGCGTATCGAGCTGACGCTCAAGGAGTATGAGCTGCTCTCCTATCTGATCCGCAACCGCAACATTGCCATGTCCAGAGACAAGCTTCTGCAGGATATCTGGGGATATGATTA
>DPKU01000008.1:0-3851 GCA_003542355.1 Clostridiales bacterium
GGCAGAAGAAATCAGCGTTTCCCGCGCCATCATCAAAGGGATTGCGGAGGATCGGGGCTTGTATGTGCCCGATCATTTTCCGCAGTTGGACGGGAATTGGGAAGCGTTGGGGAAACTGGAATACACGGAGGTCGTCAGCAGCGTCCTGGCGCCGTTTTTGCCGGAATTTGAAGCCCGGGAGCTGGAAGACTGCGTCCGCCGGGCTTATGTGGGAACCTTTGAGCACCCCGAGGTGGCGCCGCTGATCCAGGCTGGGAACGTCCACTTTCTGGAGCTCTATCATGGAAAGACCGCAGCATTCAAGGATATGGCTTTGTCTTTGCTGCCCTACCTGCTTACCGCTTCTGTGCGCAAAGAGAAGGAAGAGAAAAAAATCGCCATCCTGACGGCTACCTCCGGGGATACCGGCATCGCCGCACTGAAAGGCTTTGAAGACGTTCCCGGGACCGAGGTGATCGTCTTTTTCCCGGAAGAAGGGGTCAGTCCGGTCCAGAAGCAGCAGATGCGGACCGCCGATGGTCAAAATACCCATGTTGCGGGCATCCTGGGCAATTTCGATGACGCCCAGCGGGGCGTCAAGCACATCCTGAACGACGACGAGTTTGCCGCTGTTGCATTCAGGAAGGGCTACAAGATCACAGCAGCCAACTCCATCAACATCGGCCGGCTCCTGCCTCAGGTTGCGTATTACGTATGGGCCTATGCCCGGATGGTGGCAAGCGGTGCAGTAAAGGCCGGGGATCCTGTGAATCTGGTGGTTCCGTCGGGCAATTTCGGAAATCTTCTGTCCGGTTATTATGCCGCGCAGATGGGCGTGCCTGTCCACCGCTGGATCTGCGCTTCCAACCGCAACAATGTGCTTTCGGACTTTTTCCGGACCGGCGTGTACGACGCCCGCCGGCCGCTCTATACCACAAACGCTCCTTCGATGGACATCATCGTGTCCAGCAATCTGGAACGCCTGCTCTATCACCTGTCCGGCTCCGACGGAGCCCAGGTGGATTCCTGGATGCAGGAGCTGCAGAACGAACAGCGCTATCAGGTGAGCGGCAAGACGAAAGAAGGTCTGGCCCGTTTCTACGGCGGCTTTGCGCAGGAAGCGGAGATCGAAGCGGCCATCGGCCAATTATATGGCAGTCACGGCTATCTGATGGATACNNGATGAAACGCCTGCGGTCATCACCGCTACCGCCAGCCCGTACAAGTTTGCGGGCAGCGTGAGCCGGGCCCTGGGGCTGCCGGAAGCGGAGGATGAATTTTCCGCCATCCAAAGACTGGCGGAAAAGACGGGCGTGCCCGTCCCCGCAGGCTTAAGAGACCTGAAGGAGCGCCGGATCCGGCATTCCCTTACCGTGGCGCCCGAAGCCATGTCCGATACCGTCATGAATACGTTGAAGTAGAAGGAAAAAGAATGGACTTGAATCAATATAAACACATTCATTGTGTGGGAATCGGCGGCATCGGTCTGTCGGCCATCGCAGAAATCTTGCTGAACAGAGGCTATGCTGTCTCCGGTTCAGATATCAAGGAAAGCGATGTCACAAAGCATCTGGAGTCCTTGGGAGCCCATGTGTATCCCAGGCATGACGCGTCCAATTTAACGGATACGGATCTGCTGATCTATTCCGCAGCGGTGTCCGCAGAAAATCCGGAGCTGGCCGCTGCAGCAGAGAACGGCATTGCTGTGATGAGCCGGGCAGAAGCCCTGGGCGCTGTCATGGCAGATTATCCGCTTTCGGTGGCGGTATCCGGGACCCACGGCAAGACCACCACCACATCGATGATTTCTCTGATCCTGGAAAAGGCCGGTTTGTCACCCACGATCCTGGTCGGAGGCATCCTGAGCGAGCTGAAGGGGAATGTAAAAGTCGGAAACAGCGCGTACTTCGTGACGGAAGCCTGTGAGTACATGGACAGCTTTTTAAGCCTGAGGCCCCGGGTGGAAGTGATATTGAACATCGATTCGGACCACCTGGACTATTTTCGCGACATCGAGCATATCGCCGATTCCTTTACCACCTTCGCACGGCTGGTACCGCCGGAAGGCGCGGTGGTGGCCTTCGATGCCAATCCCTTCGTCAAAGCGGCTGTTCATGACCTTCCCTGCAAGGTGATCAGCTTCGGTTTCAACGAGACCAGCGACTTCTACGCCAGAAACATCCGTTTCAGCGGCAACGGCTGTCCGGCTTATGATCTGTATCATAAAGGCATCTACCAGGATACGCTCCAGCTTGCGGTGCCGGGAGAACACAATGTGGCCAACAGTCTGGCCGCCATTGCCGCCTGCAGTGAACTGGGCGTATCCCCTGGATATATGAAGGAAACCCTCCAGACCTTTACGGGAACCCGGCGCCGGTTCGACGTTCAAGGCGTCACCCCCGGCGGCGTGACCATCGTGGACGATTACGCGCATCATCCCACAGAGATCAAGGCCACGCTGGCTGCGGCGCAAAACGTTCCGCATCAGCGGTTGTGGTGTCTGTTCCAGCCGCATACCTATACGCGAACGAGAGCTCTTTTTAACGAATTTGCAGAAGCGTTGAGCGCCGCAGACGTTGTGATCCTTGCGGAAATCTATGCAGCCCGCGAAAAGAACATCTATCAGATCAGCGCTGAAACACTGGCGGATAAAATCAAGGAGATGCATCCGGAGAAAGAGGTATTCTTTATGCCGGACTTTCAGGAGATGGCGACTTTTGTCTCGCAAAGGGCAGAGCCCGGCGACATGGTGATGACGATGGGCGCCGGTGACATCTACCGGGTCGGTGAGCTCATTTTGGGAGCGGATACGAAATGAAACGAACGGACCGGATCTGCAGAATTCTTCAGATACTGATGGAAAACCCCAACAGGGTCTTTCCCCTGGGCTATTTTGCGGCGTTGTTCGACTGTGCAAAATCCAGTGTCAGTCAGGACATGAAAACGATCCGGGAGTCCGTGGCAGAAGGCGGCTACGGGCGGGTGACCATCGCGACGGGAGCCCGGGGCGGAGTCCGTTATATGCCCCATATTTCCGGCGAAAAGGCCCAGGAGACGCTCCGGGAGATCCAGCGGAAGTTTCTGGAAACCGATCGGGTGCTGGGGAGCGGGTTTTTGTATACTTCAGACATCATGTTCGATCCCGGCATCGCCCGGGGTGCTGCCGGGATCTTTGCCCGGCGTTTCGCCGAATCGGAGGCGACGTGTGTTGTCACAGTGGAAACCAAAGGGATCGCCATTGCCGCCTTTACCGCGGAGCTGCTCCACCTTCCGCTGATCGTACTTCGACGGGAAAGCAAAATTTCCGAGGGCTCCACGGTGAGCATCAACTACTTCTCCGGATCCGCCGATCGGATCCAGAAGATGTCTCTGGCCAAGAGGGCGCTTCAGCCAGGCGCAAAAGCACTCATTATCGATGATTTTATGCGTGGCGGCGGCAGCATCAAAGGCATCCAGGACATGCTGGGCGAATTTGATGCGCATACCGTGGGCATCGGCGTGATGATTGTTGCCGAGTCGGATCACCGAAAGAAGATCGGCGACTACTTTCCTCTGCTGTTGCTGGATCTGGATGAGAAAGGCGAAGGGGTGGCCGGCGTCCGCCTGAACCCTGAGATTGAAAATAATGGACTGCAGGTGGAAAGCCAGCCAGAGAAGTAAACCCGAAAGATTTCTAAAAATGTAAATATTTACCTTGAATATTCTTTAAATCGATATATAATGAAAATACCAGTAAACGCCTACAGCGTAGCTTCGGACTTGCAGAGAGGTGGTGTGTGTATGGATATTACCGATGTAAGAATACGCACGATGGACAATGGCGGAAGGATGAAAGCTGTTGCCTCAGTCACCTTCGACGATGAATTTGTGGT
>DPKU01000008.1:3875-5921 GCA_003542355.1 Clostridiales bacterium
TGCTGGCCGAAACACGGAAAAAAATTTCCGATGCGATCTTCGAAAAGTATGGTGAGATCGGCGCGATCCCATCAGCGGAAACGACTTCGGAATAATTCAGAGCACAAAGATAAAACGGCAGCTCAGAGACACAATGGGATGTCGTTTTTCTTTGCGTTGGCAGACAAAGGATGCTATACTCTTAGTGTCTGTTTCAGATAAGGAGGCGTGCTATGAAAAAACAGGAAAAAATCACCATCGAGGACTTCAAGGCCGAATGTGCGCAAATGCGGGAGCAGAGGCTGATCATCCTGCTTGAGCACGTACACAACGGCGTTGCGTTCGTCGATCCCGAAAGCACCTACATAGACGACGCCGTCACCATCGGACAGGGGACCATCGTTTATCCGGGTGTTATTTTATCGGGAAAAACGGTTGTCGGACAGGACTGCACCATCGGTGCCAACACCAGGATCGTGGACAGCATCATTGGCAACGGCGTGGAGATCCAGGCTTCTCACATCGTGGAAAGCCAGATCGGAAACGAGTGCAAGATCGGCCCCTTTGCCTACCTTCGGCCCGACAGCAGGATCGGTGACAACGTCAAGATCGGCGACTTTGTGGAAATCAAGAATTCCGTGATTGGCGACGGAACCAAAGTGCCCCATCTCACCTACGTGGGCGATGCGGACCTGGGACAGAATATCAATCTGGGCTGCGGCGTGGTCTTCGTCAATTATGACGGCAGCACCAAGCACCGTTCCATAGTAGAAGACCGAGCCTTTATCGGATGCAACACCAACCTGATTTCTCCGGTTACCGTGGGAGAAAAGGCGTATGTGGCAGCCGGAAGCACGTTGACAAAGGATGTTCCTGCAGGTGCGTTGGCCGTAGCGCGTGCCCGCCAGGAAAACGTGGCCGGCTGGGTGGAGAAGCGCGGCCTGTTGGAAAAAAAGAAAAAGTAGCAGTCACGGAAAAACTGAGTGGATGATAAACGGAGGAAAAAGAGAAATATGAAAAGCGGAGTATTTGCCGACTACAAGATTTTCGCAGGGAACGCACATCCCGAGCTGGCCGAAGAAATAGCAGGAATCATGGGTCGGACCCTGGGGAAGGCGACAGTAAGCAAATTCAGCGATGGAGAAGTCTCCGTTAGTCTCTGGGAAACGGTTCGGGGCTTGGATACATACATCATTCAGCCGACTTGCGATCCGGTCAACGACAATCTCATGGAACTCTGTATTATGATCGATGCGGTGAAGCGTGCTTCAGCGGGACGGATCAATGCGGTGGTGCCTTATTATGGTTATGCCAGGCAGGACAGAAAAGCCAAGGCCAGAGATCCGATCACGGCCAAGCTGGTGGCTGACATCATCAGTACAGCCGGCGCCGACCGGGTGGTCACCATGGATCTTCACGCTTCACAGATCCAGGGATATTTCAATATTCCGGTGGATCACCTGAAGGGAATGCCTATTTTAGTCAAGTATTTCAGGGAGAAAGATCTGGAAGATCTGGTCATCGTATCCCCGGACCACGGAAGTGTTTCCCGTGCACGCAGCATGGCCCACCCTTTCGACGTGCCCATCGCGATCATCGACAAGCGCAGGCCCAAAGCCAATGTATCGGAGATCATGAACATCATCGGAGACATCGAGGGCAAGAACTGTATTCTGGTGGATGACATGATCGATACGGCCGGAACGATTTGCAACGCAGCCAACGCTCTGGTCGCCATGGGTGCGAAGGACGTCTATGCGGCAGCGACGCATCCTATTCTGTCGGGGCCCGCTCTGGAACGGATCGAAGCATCTGTCATCAAGGAAATGATCCTTCTGAATACCATTCCCATTCCTCAGGAAAAAATGCTCAGCAAGATCAAAGTATTGTCGGTGGCGCCGCTCTTTGCCGAAGCGATGATAAGGATATTCACCAACGACTCGATCAGTCGTCTGTTCGACGAATAAACAGCTTGCGGCGGCTCTTTGGAGCCGCCGGATTTCACGGAAGGCAAAATGATCATCATCTGCGGATTGGGGAACCCGGGGCGGGAATATGAACAAACCC
>DPKU01000194.1 GCA_003542355.1 Clostridiales bacterium
CCCACGCCGAAGGAATCGATGCAGGCGCCCTGGGAAAGCATGTCCCGGATCAGAAATTCGTCCAAAGAGTTGGAAACCACGATCTTGCAATCGGAATGTCCCGCTTCGTCCAGCATTTTTCTGGCATTTTTTGTGAGGTAGGTGACGTCCCCCGAATCGATGCGGATGGCCTTGCCGGCGGGCTTATATTTCTCAAAGATTCGTATCGCGTTGGGAATTCCAGATTTCAGCACATCGTAGGTATCCACCAGAAGTGTGCAATTTTCCGGATACAACTGCGCATACCGATCGAAGGATTCGTATTCCGAGTCGAACAGCTGGACCCAGCTGTGCGCCATGGTTCCCATGGCCGGGATGCCGTACCGCTGTTCCACGATGGTGCAGGACGTGCCGGCGCAGCCGCCGATATACGCTGCCCGTGCTCCTAAAATCGATGCACTGGCGCCGTGGGCCCGCCGTGCGCCGAACTCCATGACGCTTCGTCCGCCTGCCGCTCTTACGATACGATTGGCCTTCGTTGCGATCAGGCTCTGGTGATTGATCAAAAGCAGCGCCATGGTCTCGATAAACTGTGCCTGGATCACCGGTCCCCGAACGGTCAGGATGGGCTCACCCGGAAAGATCGGGGTGCCCTCCGGCACGGCCCACACATCGCAGGAAAAATGAAACACGCTCAGATAATCGAGAAACCGTTCATCAAAAATGCCTCGATTTCTGAGATAGCTGATGTCTGCTTCTGTAAAGGTCAGCTCCTGCAAATACTCGATGAACGAATTCAGTCCGGCCATGATGGCCAGTCCTCCTTCTTCAGGATTTTTTCGGTAAAACAAATCGAAATAAGCGATCCGATCGCCTTCCCCGTGCAAGTAATAACCGTTGGCCATGGTCAGCTCGTAAAAATCGGTGAGCATGGTCAGATTTTCTCCGTTCATCATTTTTCCTCTCTTTGCAGGATACGGCTGAGATACTCCCCAGTATAGGATGCCGGGATCTGCGCAACGGCCTCCGGCGTTCCTGCAGCTACGATACGTCCGCCCCGGTCTCCTCCATCCGGCCCCAGGTCGATGATGTGATCCGCAGTTTTGATCACATCCAGGTTGTGTTCGATGACCACGACAGTATTGCCCGCATCCGTCAGCCGGGACAGCACCGTGATCAGTTTATCCACATCGGCGAAGTGCAAGCCGGTGGTCGGTTCATCCAAAATATACAATGTATTCCCGGTGCTGCGCCGGGCCAATTCACTGGCCAGCTTCACCCGCTGGGCTTCTCCGCCAGAGAGTTGCGTGGAAGGCTGCCCCATTTTGATGTATCCCAGGCCGACCTCCTGCAGCGTCTTGATATGCCTGCAGATCGACGGGATGTTTTCGAAGAACGGCAGCGCT
Source organism: Clostridiales bacterium (assembly GCA_003542355.1). GTDB lineage: Bacteria > Bacillota > Clostridia > Peptostreptococcales > Anaerovoracaceae > UBA10908. Next base: position 1,386 of record DPKU01000194.1, read on the forward strand.
TCGTCCACAGTCATATCCAGTACGTCGAAAATACTTTTTCCTTTATATTTGACTTCCAGCGTCTCCCGGTTGTACCGCTTTCCTTTGCACACCTCGCAGGGGACATATACATCCGGCAGGAAGTTCATCTCGATCTTGATGATCCCATCGCCCTTGCACGCTTCGCAGCGGCCGCCCGAAACGTTAAAACTGAACCGTCCTTTTTGATATCCTCGCAGCTTGGCCTCGGAAGTCTGGGCAAACAGATCCCGGATCGAGGTGAACACGCCGGTGTAGGTGGCCGGATTGCTTCGAGGCGTTCTGCCAATGGGCGACTGATCGATGTTGATCACCTTGTCGATGTTTTCGATCCCGGTGATCTCCTCATATTTTCCGGGGCGATCCTTGGCCCGATACATTTTTTCTGCCAGCGCTTTGTACAGGATCTCGTTGATCAAACTGCTCTTGCCCGACCCTGAAACACCGGTTACGCAAACCATCTCACCAAGAGGTATCGTCACATCGATATTCTGCAGGTTATTCTCATTTGCGCCCCGTATGATCAGCGCCTTCCCGTTTCCTTCTCTCCGCAAAGTCGGAACAGCGATTTTCAGCTGCCCGGAAAGGTACTGTCCCGTAATGGATTCCGGGCAGGCCTTGATATCGTCCAAGCTGCCCTGGGCCACCAGATATCCGCCTTCGATGCCAGCCCCCGGGCCGATGTCGATGATCTGATCCGCAGCCATCATGGTTTCCTCGTCGTGCTCCACCACGATCAGGGTGTTGCCGAGATCCGTCAGCTCCCGCAGCGCCTGGAGCAGCTTGGCATTGTCCTTCTGATGAAGGCCGATGCTGGGTTCGTCCAGAATATAAAGAACACCCACCAGAGAAGAACCGATCTGTGTCGCCAGACGGATCCGCTGGGCTTCCCCGCCGGACAGAGAAGCCGAAGCTCTGGACAATGTCAGGTAATCCAAACCCACATCCCGCAGGAATGCCAGGCGCGCACGTATCTCCTTCAGGACCATCCGTGCGATCGTCCGGTGCTTCTCGGACAGCTGTTCTTCCAGGATGTTCATAAAATCCAGGGCTTTGACGATGGAAAGGTCCGTCAGATCTGCGATGTTCATACCGGCCACGGTGACAGCAAGGATCTCCGGTTTGAGCCTTCGGCCCTGACAGACATCGCATGAGGCAATGCTCATATAGGCTTCCAGCTTCTCTTTGATATAGTCTGAATTTGTGTATTCGTAGCGCCGCTGCAGATTGTGGATGACGCCCTCGAAGGTATCGCTTCGGCTGGAGGAATTGCCGGTGGTCCGGCTGACATAGGTGTACTTCAGCTTTCGCCCCTTCGTGCCGTAAAACAGTTCTTTCTTGAATTTTGCCGGAAGATCTTTATATGGCAAAGAGACGTCCACGCCGTGATCGTCGGCCAGAGCCTGGATCAGCTGCCGGTAGAAGCCCGAATATTCCAAAGAAGAAAAGACGTTGGTCAATGCGCCATCGAACAGGGATAACGCCGGATCGTTCACCACCAGGTCCGGATCGATCTTTTGAATAAAGCCCAGGCCGTGACACTCCGGACAAGCGCCGAAGGGAGAGTTGAAGGAAAAACTTCTGGGTTCCATCTCTTCCAGGCTGACGCCGTGCTCCGGACAAGCCAGCTTCGTGCTGAACATCAGTTCAGCAGTGTTGCCCTGGTATTCCGTCAATGCTTCCACGAGGCCGTCCCCGTGGGCAAGCGCCAGTTCGATGCTCTCCGATAACCGGCCTTCCTGCCCGCTTCGGATCACGATCCGGTCCACAACGATCTCGATGGTGTGCTGAAAGGTCTTTTCCAGCTGGATCGTTTCGTCGCTCAGATCCCGGATCTCTCCGTCGATGCGCGCCCGCACGAAGCCTTCTCTCCGGATCCGGCTCAGTATTTTTTCGTGCTCTCCCTTTCGTTTGCGCACCACCGGTGCCAGCAGCGTCACCTTCGTGCCTTCGTTCATGGACATGAATTGTTCCACGATCTGATCCACACTCTGAGAGCTGATCTCCCGTCCGCATACAGGACAGTGAGGAATGCCGATCCGGGCATACATCAGGCGCAGGTAGTCGTATATTTCCGTGACGGTGCCTACTGTGGACCGGGGATTCTTGCTGGTGGTTTTCTGATCGATGGATATGGCAGGCGACAGACCTTCGATGGATTCCACATCCGGCTTGTCCAGCTGGCCCAAAAATTGCCGCGCGTAGGCAGAGAGGCTTTCCACATATCGCCGCTGCCCTTCGGCATAGATCGTATCAAACGCCAGGGAAGATTTGCCCGAACCGGACAATCCGGTCAGCACCACAAGCCGGTCTCTGGGGATCGTGACGTCGATCCCTTTCAAATTGTTTTCCTTTGCGCCCCGTATCACGAGATCTTTTTGCATGTATGATAGCGTCCTTCCGTATTCTTTATAGTGTGGAGCGAAGCTCCAGCAGACGATCTCTTAAGATCGCCGCACGTTCAAACTGCAAGGCTTTAGCGGCTTCCTTCATTTCTTTTTCCAATTTGCCGGTGTAATCCATCTTCTCTTTGCGGGTCAGTTCCAGCAGGCTTCTGCCGTTGTAGCTGTCGATATCCTCTTCCACCTTCTGCGTCACTTCGATCACGTTGCGCACAGCTTTCTCGATGGTAGTAGGTGTGATCCCGTGGGCGTTGTTGTACTCCGCCTGGATGGCCCGCCTTCTATCGGTCTCGGAGATGGCCGCCGCCATAGCCGGACTGATGCTGTCGGCATACATCAGCACTCTGCCTCTGGCATTTCGGGCCGCTCTGCCCACCGTCTGGATCAAGGATGTCTCTGTCCTCAGAAAGCCTTGTTTATCGGCATCCAGGATGGCCACCAGCGACACTTCGGGCAGGTCCAGCCCCTCCCGGAGCAGATTGATCCCGACCAATACATCAAAAACACCCAGACGCAGATCCCGGAGGATGTCCAGCCTTTCCAGGGTTTGGATTTCCGAGTGGAGGTACCGAACCTTCAACCCGGCACTCTTTAGATAGTCGGTGAGGCTTTCGGACATTTTCTTCGTGAGCGTCGTCACCAAGACCCGATATCCTGCTTCTGTCTCTTTGTTGATCTCTCCGATCAGATGGTCGATCTGTCCTTCGCTGGGCACCACCTGGATCGGCGGATCCAGAAGTCCGGTGGGTCGAATGACCTGTTCTGCATCGATGCCCTCGGATTTCTCTCTTTCGTAAGCTGCCGGCGTTGCGCTGATGTACACGATCTGCTTCACTTTCTCTTCGAATTCCTCAAAGCGCATCGGACGGTTGTCCATGGCCGAAGGAAGGCGGAATCCGTATTCCACCAGAGAAGACTTACGGGAACGGTCTCCTGCATACATGGCTTTCAGCTGTGGAATCATGGCGTGCGACTCGTCGATGACGATCAGAAAATCATCCGGGAAGTAATCCAGGAGCGTATACGGTCTGGAGCCAGGCGGGTTGCCCACCAGATGTCTGGAATAGTTCTCGATCCCTTTGCACGTTCCGATTTCACGAAGCATTTCCAGATCGTATCGGGTCCGCTGCTCCAGTCGCTGCGCTTCCAGAAGATTTCCGCGATCCCGGAACCATTGGAGCCGCTCTTCCAGTTCTGTCTCGATGGTCACCAGCGCCCGCTCCATGTTTTCTTTCGATGTCACGTAATGGGAGGCAGGAAATATCGAAATGTGCTTCCGCGTGCCCGTGATTTCCCCGGTAAGAGGATTCATCTCCTTGATCGATTCGATCTCGTCGCCGAAAAGCTCCACCCGAACAGCCTGATCTGAGCCGGCCGGAATGATATCGATCACATCGCCCCGTACGCGGAACGTCCCCCGTTCGAACCCTACATCGCTTCTGGAAAACTGGATATCCACAAGCTTCCGGAGGATTTCGTTGCGGTTTTTCTGCATGCCGGGACGCAGAGACAGGGTCTGAGTTTCATAATCCACAGGACTGCCCAGGCCGTAGATACACGAAACAGACGCCACGATGATCACATCCCGCCGTTCAGCCAGCGCAGCTGTGGCAGAGTACCGCAGACGGTCGATTTCTTCATTCGTATCCGAATCTTTTTCAATATAGGTATCTGTGGATGGAACATAGGCTTCCGGCTGATAGTAGTCATAATAACTTACAAAGTACTCCACAGCATTTTCCGGAAAAAAATCCTGAAATTCACCGCAGAGCTGAGCCGCCAGAGTCTTGTTGTGAGAGATGACGATGGTGGGCTTTTGGATCTGCTGGATCACATTGGCCACCGTAAAAGTCTTCCCGGATCCGGTGACGCCCAGCAGCGTCTGATGCTTTTTACCTTCATTCAGGCCCGCAACCAGACGCTTTACGGCATCCGGCTGGTCCCCGGTCATGCTGTAGGGTGCTTTCAGTTTAAAGCTTCCGCTTTTCTCCGCCATTTCCACCTCAATCCGTCAGGATTTCATAAAGCTGGGGCGCTTGCTCCTTCGACACGTGCTCCGGCACAGAAAGAACCCGCACCGACAGCCTGGAGTTTCCAAAGCATATTTCGATCCGGTCTCCGGGTTTCACTTCCGCGCCCGGTTTGGCGGGTTTATCGTTGAGCAGGATGCGGTCCTGTGTGCATGCGTCGTGAGCAACGGTCCTGCGCTTGATCAGTCTTGCAGTTTTTAAATATTTATCGATTCTCATCTGTTTTCTTTCGAAAAAGAAAAGGGGCAACCGAAGTTGCCCCCTGCATATTGTCGCTTATTTCTTGTTGACAGCGTCTTTGAAAGCCTTGCCGGCTTTGAACACAGGCGCCTTGGAAGCAGCAATCTGTACAACTTCGCCGGGCTTTTGGGGATTTCTGCCCGTTCTGGCTTTTCTGTTTCTGATTTCAAATGTGCCGAAGCCAATCATCTGTACTTTGTCTTCCTTCTTGAGTGCGCCTTCTACGGATTCCATGAATGCATTGATCGTGGCTTCTGTGTCTTTCTTTGTCAATCCGGTCTTTTCGGCTATGGTTGCAACCAATTCAGCTTTGTTCATTTCTTACCTCCTGCATCTGCCTCGCGGCACTATAACTGTTCCTTCGACTTCGCTATTTCCCACAATTCATCCATCTCGGCCAGCGACATGTCGTTCAATGAACGCCCTTTGCGGCGAGCCTGATCTTCCACATGGGAAAAACGACGGATAAATCTTTCTGATGTTAAGTTGAGCGCTTCTTCCGGGTCAATGTCCAGGAATCTGGCCACATTCACCGCTGCAAACAGCAAATCACCTGCTTCGTGCCGCATGTGTTCTTTGTCCTGTTGTTCGCAGGCTTCTTCCAGTTCCAGGAGCTCTTCCCTGACTTTCAGGAAGGCTTCGCTAACATCGTCCCAGTCGAACCCTGCACGCCTGGCTTTCGCCTGGATCTTCTCGCTGCGCAGCAGTGCCGGCAGGTGTCTTGGGATGTTTTTCATTTCTTCGGTTACGGAACTCGCGTTCTTCTCACCTTGCTTCACATTGTCCCATAATTCATATACGTTGTCAACTGATATCCCACAATTTTGTAGGGTTTCGGCGGTTTTTTCGTCAAATACATGCGGGTGTCTGCGGAGCATTTTCTCGGAAACTTCATCCGCCACATCCCGCAGCGAAAAAGTACCGTTTTCCTCTGCGATCTGAGCGTGCATCACCACCTGCAGCAGCACGTCACCCAGTTCTTCTTTCAGATTTTCCGTATTCTCCGTTTCAATGGCTTCGATCACCTCGTAGGACTCTTCGATCATCCCACGGATCAGGGTCTTGTGGGTTTGTTCTCTGTCCCAGGGAC
>DPKU01000107.1 GCA_003542355.1 Clostridiales bacterium
GAAGCCCATACGCTCAGCAGATAGGCTGCAGCGGTTGGCATCTGATCCTCCTGGCAGCTGTCGGTCGAAAAACCCTGGGTATCGGTCAGCGTCAGAACCGGTATGCCAAAGGCACTGCAGAAGTCAACGAAATCAGCCATGGTCTCACAGACTTCGGCGGTCAAAGTCCGCTCCCCTGCATTTCCCGCTACGCCCACCGTTTTCCCATTGAATCTGGCAAAGCAAAGCAGGATTTCGCTACAGTTTTCTCTGCGCAGTTCCAGTACCGAATCTTGGTCAGCGATTTCTAAAATCACGGAAGATGGATCTGTATTTCCATCCTGCAGGGCCCGGGCAGGCCGGTTCAGGTCGTCTATCGGCTCTTCTTCGGGAGAAAGGTCCTCACTGGTCAGCGGCAAATAGGTGATCAGCCGTCGTATTTTCCCTAAAATTTCATCTTCGGTGCCTTTCCCGTCGGACAAGCGGCGTCCGGCAGGTTGATCCGACAGTTCAGCAAGCATGTCGCACCGTCTTGCATCTGTCGTTCTGGTAGCCGGAGGATTCACAAACAAACTGGCCTGGTTTTCCATGAAGACAAAATCGCAAAGTCCAGCCATCAATACGCTGCCGCCACCGCAATTGTTGAATACCCCTGCGATTTGAGGAATGCGACCTTTGGCTTTCGTCTGAGCCCGATACAGCTTTCCGTAGGCGTTCAGCGCATCTGCGCCTTCCCGGATACGAAGACCGACACTGTCCAGCAGTCCAATCATCGGCGCGCCTGATCTGAGCGCCATTTCGTACAGGCGAAGAATTTTTTCGGCATGCATCTCCGATAAAGACCCTCCGAGCACTTGGGGATCCTGGCTGTAAATATAAATAGGACGGCCATCAACCGTGCCATAGCCGGTGATTACGCCGTCCGAATATTCTCGCTTTCCTCCCTGGGTAAAATCGGTGTTTCTCGCAAGGATCTTCTCACCCATTTCCATAAAACTTCCGGCATCCAGAATAGATTCGATCCTTCCTTTTGCCGATGCGGATGTTCCCATATTGCTTCCCTCCATTTATACCCGGTGCAAACATAAATAAAATGGATGATCCTACCTGTGACCGGATTCTCACATTCGGCTTTTATTATACTAGATACCTCAACACCATACAAACCCTTTTTTGCCTATCCGATCATTATGTTATAATGTTGTCACACACTTCACGCTATAGGATCATCGATTGGGAGGTTTTTATGCTATTTCAAGAAATTGACGCTTTTGTGGAAGCGCACAAGCAGGAAATGTTGAGCAAGTTTGAGCAGTTGGTAAGGTTGGAAAGCCATTTCGAAGAAAAAGACAACGTGCTAAAAGCCATGGCTTGGGTGCAAAAGGAATTTGAAAGCGAAGGATTTGAATGTCACATCGAAGGCACGACCAAAGATCGAGCGGGTTTGCTCATCGGTACCACGGGGCTGGATCGCAATGCGCCGCCGGTCATCCTATCGGGCCATGTGGATACGGTACACCGCCAAGGGAGCTTTGGGGAGGATGTCTGGCGCGTCGATGGAGACACGGTTTACGGTGCAGGCGTCAACGACATGAAAGGCGGGATCATCGAAGCCTTATATATAGTAAAGGCCTTGAACGCTATCGGCTATGACCGCACTCCGATCAAGATCCTCTTCGCCGGCGACGAAGAAGGTGATCACATCGGTACGGATACCAACCTGCTCTATACCAGAGAAAGCCGGGGCGCACTGGCCGCGTTCAATATGGAGACCGGTGTGGCCGGCGTTTTTACAGTGGCCAGGAAATCCTGTCACATATTCCATCTGACCGTCGAAGGTCAGGGCGGACATGCAGGAAATGATTTCACCACCTCGGAAAATGCGGTGGAAGAAGCCATGTGCAAAGCATTGGAAATCGTAAAGCTGACGGATATGGAAAAAGGTACGACCGTGGCAACGACTGTCATCCGAGGCGGTGATCATCCCAGCGCAATTCCGGCCTCCTGCGAAGTGACCCTGGACGCCCGAGTCTCCTCTGTAGACGAAAAAGAGCGGATCTACCGCTCCATCGATGAGATATGCAAAACAGCATTCATTCCGGGTACACAGACAACGTATGCGCATTACGCCGCAAAATATGAAGGATATACCGAAAATGAACAGATCCGAAAGCTGCACGAATTCGTGAACGACATCGCAGAAGAGCTGGGCCAGACGGCCTACGGAAAATGCTATCGGGGCGGCGCTGCGGATTCGGGAAACATGGCCATTGCAGAGATTCCGGTCCTGTGCTCCTGCGGTATCGTCGGCGATTTCTCTCACGATCGGAAAGAATTTGCCCTGCTCCACACCATGTATGACCGCACAAAGCTGTTCGCATCGGTTATTGCCGGGATCGATCGGTTTGAGATCTAATTCCTCCCCTATTCCCCCACGCGGTTGATTAGCGCGCCGATGCGCTCGATACGACATTCGATCGCATCTCCCTTTCGGAGATATTTGGGCGGGTCATAGCTGAATGCCACGCCGGCTGGCGTTCCCGTGGCGATCAGCGTACCCGCCTTGAGCGTCATGCCGGCGGACAGTTCTTCGATGATCTGCGGAATCGTGGTGATCAGCATCCGGGTATTGCTGCGCTGACGCAGCTCTCCGTTGACCCTGCACTCCAGATCCAACTGGCCCGGATCTTCGATCTCATCCGCTGATACGATACACGGCCCCAAAGGCGTAAAACCATCGAAGCTCTTTCCGAAATACCACTGATTGTGCCGCATCTGGATGTTTCTGGCGCTGATATCGTTCAGTATCGTATACCCGAATACATAGTCCAGCGCCCGATCCATTGGGACATTCTTCGCATCGCTTCCGATAACTACACACAATTCCACTTCGTAATCCAAACTGTCCACCAATCCGGAATACAACGGCACCGACCCAAATGGCGCCACGGTTTCGCTGACCCGCTTCGAAAAAAACACGGGATAAGTGGATTCCACCGCAGTCGACTGATGGTCAAAATCTCTGGACTCCCTGGCGTGATCTGCGTAATTTACCCCAAGATAAATCACATCCTGGAGCGGCCTGGGGATAGGCGCCAACCATTCTGTTCTGTCGATGTCCAACCCCGGAACATCCGCAGGAGGTCTCCGGAGAGCATCCATCTGCTCTTTCGATATACGTCGAATCAAGTCGTTCATATCCTCAAAAGAAAATCCCCAATCCTCAGTCAGATAGATCCTCTTATGGCCGGCATATCCTACCGCCGGTTTTTCTTCCGTTCCGACTTTAACTGTGTAAAACCTCATCTTACTCTCCCTTTATACGACCAAATCTTTGGAAGAATCGCCGCCTTTTTCAAAATAGCGCGCCAGATCCAGAGGCGCAAAAATCCCCAGATCTGTCACAACACCGCTCACTAGATGAGGCGGTGTGATATCAAAGCTGGGATAATATCCTTTGACTCCCTCTGCTGCGGTCCGCACGCCCATGGCCTGCAAAACGAATTCCGGATCCCGCATTTCAATGTGGATGGTATCCACCGTGGGGTGCCCTATATCCGGCGCACCGGTAACAAAATAGGGAACACCATGAAAATGGGCGGTAATGGCGATCTGATATGTACCGATTTTATTAACTACATGCCCGTCGGCGCAGATCGCATCTGCTGCAGATGTAAAGACATCTATCTGCTCGTTTTTCATCACATAGGCAGGCATGTTGTCCGTGATCACGGTCACATCGAAGCCCATATCCCTGACCACGGTGGCGGTCAATCTGGCGCCCTGAAAGTACGGGCGAGTCTCCGGACAGAAGACGCGCAGAACCTTGCCGCGCTCTTTGCTTTCCCGAAGCATCATGCCAACGATGGTCTCCCCAAAGCATTGTGTCATGATCGTCCCGCGATTGGGGAACATATCCGCCAGATATGTTGCGATACGTGCGACTCTGCGATACCTTCCATCATTGATGGTCAGGGCTTCCTGACGGATGGCCTCATCGACTTTCCCGCCCCGGACCAGTGCTTCTTTCGCTGCCGCCAGACATCGATCCGTGATCTGCTGCATACGCAACCGGGTGGTAGGACGGGCGTTCACCATCATTTCCGCCGCACCGATCAGATATTGCATCTGTGACTGTTCGTCTTTGTTCCGGCATTCCCAAGCCGCCAGTGCCATGCCCATGGCCGCCGCACTGAATGGACCGGCACTCTGGGTAACCATGTCCGTGATGGCCCGGGCAACTTCCCTGTGGCTTCGGCAGGTCACAAATTCCACTTTTCCTGGGTAGACTCTCCGGTCCAGGATACGAACGGCGCCAGCTTCGTACCAGGCGATATTTTCGTACTGCAGCATAAATGCCAGCCCATGATCCGGTCTTTCCTGCTTTATCATCATTACATTTCCTTTATGGCTCCTACCCCAGCAGCCGCCGGACTGCTTTTCCTGCACGATGCATAGCTTGCTCAGCATCCAGTGTTAAATATGCACCGTTGTCATATAATATATTACCGTCAACCATTGTCATCTTTACATCCCCTGCTTGAACCGCATAGGTAAGCATAGGCAGGACCTCCAGTGCGGGAAACATGTGAGGCGCATCAAAGGATATGGCCACGATGTCAGCTTTTTTACCGATCGACAATTCTCCGGTGTTTTGTCGTCCCTGAGCACGGGCGCCGCTGGTAGTGACCATGCGAATCACCTCTTCCGGTGGAAGGATCGTGGCATCCCGATGGTACCCGTTGTGGATCACTGCGGCAAGATGCATCTCTTCCAACATGTTCAGGTTGTTGTTGCTGGCTGCTCCATCGGTACCCAGCACCACGTTCACGCCCTTTTTCAGCGCCTTGACGATAGGTGCGAAGCCGCTGCCCAGCTTCATGTTGCTGGAGGGGTTGTGAATGAAGCTGGTCCCTTTTTCCGCAAGAATATCGAGATCCGAATCCTCGCAATGCACGCAATGCGCGGCCAGAACCGGGGAATCAAGCGTGCCAAGATCCCGAAACCACTCCGCCGGCGTCTTTCCATATCGCTCTTTGCATTCTGTGTGCTCCCGCAGTGTCTCGGAAAGATGCAGATGGACTCTTCCGCCTGCTTCCCGGCAGAGCTCCGAAAAATAGGCTACCGTGCGAGGCGTCGTCAGATATTCGGAATGAATGCCGAAATCTATAAGGAGTCTGCCGTCGGCCGTTCCGTGGAACGCCTTGAAAAATGCAAAGGAATCGGCGATACGCTGACAATCCTGCCCTCTCATTTCCTGATCCTGACAAACCAGAGGCATACAGAGATTGGCCTTGATCCCGCAGCTCGAAACGACTTGAGCAGTCTGGGCCGGAAAGTCGTACATATCCGTAAAGGATGTGGTACCGCTGGCAAGCATTTCCATCACAGCCAGCTCGGTTCCGGCAACAATATCCTCTTCGTTCAGCTTTGCTTCGATAGGCATGATCTTATCGAAAAGCCATTCCTGAAGAGGAAGATCGCTGCCAACGCCTCGAAGCAGCACCATGGGCGCATGACAGTGGCAATTGATGAGACCCGGAATCAGAAGACAGCCCTTCATGTCTCTGATCTCGTCATAGGTCCCAGTGGGCATACCCGCACCGATGTAATCGATCATCGTTCCATCGATGCCCAGATATCCGTTCCGGATCACCTGCCCCTCTGACGGCGACCCAAACAGGATGTC
>DPKU01000122.1 GCA_003542355.1 Clostridiales bacterium
TGGAGGCGACACCCGGATTTGAACCGGGGAATCAAGGTTTTGCAGACCTGTGCCTTACCGCTTGGCTATGTCGCCGCATAATGCCGGCACTAGGCCGGCATTATTCTGTTGGCTAGGGTAGAAGGATTCGAACCTTCGCATAATGGAATCAGAATCCATTGCCTTACCGCTTGGCTATACCCCAATATTGAATTCCGCGTATATTATTATATCACTTTACGCCCAAAATCCAAGGGTGAATGTGATATTTATAAAATTTGGGGTGGGTAGTGGGAGTCGAACCCACGTATACAGGAGCCACAACCCTGGGTCTTGACCACTTGACGATACCCACCATGTTTGCATAAAATTGGCGACCCGGAACGGGCTCGAACCGTCGACCTCCAGCGTGACAGGCTGGCATTCTAACCAACTGAACTACCGGGCCTCAATTGTGGTAGCGGCGAGTGGAGTCGAACCACCGACCTTCCGGGTATGAACCGGACGCTCTAGCCAACTAAGCTACACCGCCACGTTGCATCATGATGCAAACTACGCAAGAAAGATACTAACATTTCAAAGGTCTGCTGTCAATATGGGAAACGGTTTTTTTCGAAAAATCAAATGGGTCAATCCATAAAGAATGCAGATGCCTGAATCTTGCGTATCCATGCTTCCGAAGTGGTGATTCTGCTGTCGTAGACGATGCGGCCATTCAGGATGGTCATCCAGGCGTCCGGCTGCGTGTTTCCGGCAGAAGTTGGATCTGCTTCAAAAACTGTTAGATCAGCCCATTTCCCGGCTTCGATGCTGCCGCAGTCCTGACTCAGCCCCAGGCGATCTGCCCCTCGGATCGTTCGGTCTTCCAGCAGGTTCAAAGGAGAACGATCTGCATGAACTGTATCTTTTCTGGAATATTCATAAATATCTGCCGTCAGGAAGGATGCACGCTCTTCTTCTGTGAGGGCTTCGTCATGGGCTACAGCGAAAGCAGACTTCTTGTAAGATGTTTTCATTTCCGTCATCAGACTCAGTGCCGTGAGTGCCGAAGAATGATCCAATGCATCCATTCGTATGTGATAGCCTTTGTCGGCGGCCAGTGTGCAGAGCTGTCGCAAATAGGATTCCTCCAGAGCGTGGAGGGCCCCTTCGGTGCCGCTGAAACGGATGAAAAGCGTCTTGAACTGGATCAGTCCTTTCAGTTCGGCGCAAGCGGTGTTCTTCTGGGCCATGTGGTGCAATACCAGTCGCTCCGGCAGCAAGGTATTGACCAGAAGAGAGCCGAAATAGCGCTGAAGGAGCAGGTCGGCCTGGTAGGCATCCACCAGCAGCTCCCGGTAAATATTTTCAAAATGACTGAAGGAGGGCAAAACGAATTCGGCAGTGATCCCTTTGCGGGCTTGCCGGAAGGTGTGTTCGGCCAGATTTTCCAGGAGCGTGCCGATGTCTGCGGGCAAGAGCACGGATATCACCAATGCAGGGGTGACGGCGGGCATTTCCAGTTCTTCTGCTGCCTGTGCCACTGCTGCTGCAGCCAGGCTGTTGAGGATCATATGAAGGCCGTCGGACGCCACCAGTATGACCGGAGTATCCGGAGCTGCATCGTTGAGCGCCTGCCGGATCAATGGAATGTCTTCTTCTTTAACGCTGCCGGGGTCATATCCATAGGCAAGATATCGTTCTTCGCCGGGATGCTTGTTTATGAAGGCAGAAATGGCCGGGAGCAGTTCTTGCGGTGTCATCGTCTCCGATAGAGGCAGATACTGACCTCTGAACACCAAGGGGATGGGATCGCTGTGCAATTCGATCCATCCGGGCGTCAGGTAACGTCCCTTCAGATCCAGGACCTCAGTCTGTGTAGAGATGAACGGCTCGATGTCCTGCATCGAACCAACGCAGAGGATCTTTCCATTTGCACATGCCACGGCCTCAGCGTTGGGCAGTTCCGGATCCATCGTGATCACGTGACCGTTGGTCAGAACCAGTTCTGCTGTTGTCTTTTTTTTGAATAATCCAAAACCCATTCTATGCTCCTTCCTGAAATTGTTAATATTATGCGAGTACAAGTCCTGTTTGTCAATGCACAAGTCGATATGATATACTGAAATACGCCAAAGGAGGTGACTTGAATGATACAAAATCAATTGGATGTAGATGCGATTCCCGGTGAAAAATGGTTTCCGAAGGAGAGTTGTTTTGAGGATGATATGTCCTTGTACTGGGGAGATTGGGGCGTGTCTTCGGAAGTCGAAAAACTGAAAGCAGTCCTGATGCGGCGGCCAGGGAAAGAAGTGGATAACTTTGATGCGGCGGCAGTCCGGTTTACCGATGAGCCATTGGACGTTAACCTGATGAGAAAGCAGCACGACGATGTGACGGAAGTCTATCGGAAACACGGCGCAAAAGTCTATTATGTGGAAGAGCAGCGGGAAGACCGCCCCAATGCAGTTTATTGCCGGGATTTGATGTTCATGACGCCCGAAGGCGCCATCATCACCCGTCCGGGCATGGCTACCCGCAGAGGCGAGGAGCGCTACATCGCTCAGGCGCTGGCAAAGATCGGCGTCCCCATCGTACGGACGATCAACGGTGACGGGATATTCGAAGGCGCCAATGCCATGTGGGTGGATCGACGTACCTGCGTTCTGTCCACCGGGATCCGATGCAATCAAAGCGGATATGAGCAGGTCGCCGAAGAACTGCGTCGTCAGGGCGTTACTCAAATCATTCCCATGCAGCTGCCTTACAGCAACATCCACATCGACGGTCTTCTTAATCCGGCCAGCAACGATGTGGTGATCGGTCATGTATCCCAGGTCCCCTACGATGTACTGGATGCCTTGAAACGCAAAGGATATAAGATCCTGGAAGCGCCGTCTCAGACGGAAGTGCGGGCCCTGGCCTGCAACTTCGTAGCGTTGGAGCCCGGTCATATTCTCATGGCAGAGGGCACGCCCAGAACACAAGAATTGCTGGAAAAGAACGGCATTCGGGTCACAACGATCAACGTTTCCGAGATCCTGAAGGGCAGAGGCTCGCTCCACTGCATCACCGCTTATCTCAAGAGAGGCTGATCCTGTGCGCAGGTACCTCAGCAACAGTAAGAAAGGAGCGAATCGTGGATTATACATACGAGTATTATAAAAAGAGCGCGGACTACATCCGGGAGGTTTCCGGCGGATTTAAGCCAGAGTTGGGGATCGTTCTGGGAACGGGTCTTGGGGAATACGACCGGCGCGTCGAAGATCCGATCGTGATTCCCTATGCAGATATCCCGAATTTTCTGGTCTCGACAGCACCGGACCATGCCGGAAAGCTGATACTGGGCACCATCGAAGGACATAAGGTGTGCTGCATGTCGGGCCGATTCCATTCTTACGAAGGCTACAGTTTTGAATCGCTGGCTGCGCCGGTTCGGGTCATGAAGATCCTGGGAATCAAGGAACTGATCCTCACCAATGCGGCAGGCGCGATCAACACATCCTATCAGGTCGGCGACATCATGGTCATCAAGGATCAGATCAAATTGATGGGGCTTTCTCCGCTGGCCGGGCCGAATATTCCTGAATTCGGACCGCGGTTCTTCGATACGGGCAACATGTACGACAGAGAACTGCGCAAAATCGCTCTGAGCTGCGCGGATACCACCGCACTCAATATTCACGAAGGGGTCTATTTCTTCTTTGCGGGGCCTCAGTTCGAAAGTCCGGCAGAGATCCGGGCAGCCAGGATCCTGGGTGGGGATGCGGCAGGGATGTCCACTGTCACAGAGGCGCTTACCGCAGCGCATTGCAAGATCCCGGTCCTGGGACTGTCTGTCATGACCAATATGGCCGCAGGTGTGCTTGAGCAACCGCTCACCAGCGAGGAAGTCACCGAAACGTCGCTGCGCGTAGCGAGCGAATTTGAAAAGTACTTTACAGAAATACTCAGGAGGATACCGTGCGAAAGCTGTTAAAGAACTGTGACATCCTGTTTGGGTCGCCGTCAGAGGGGCAGGTGATCCGGAACGGATATCTGGGCATCGATGGAACGATGATCGATTACATCGGTGCGGGTATGCCCACTGGGACCTATGACGAGATCAGAGACATGAAGGGCTGTCTTCTGATTCCGGGTCTCATCAATTGCCACTGTCATGCGCCCATGGTGCTGCTTCGAGGCGTTGGCAG
>DPKU01000058.1:0-562 GCA_003542355.1 Clostridiales bacterium
CTTCCACCTGCTGGAACATGGGAGAGTGGGTGGCATCCGGTGTATCGCAGCGGAAGCATCTTCCAGGAGCGATCACTTTGATGGGCGGTTTCTGGGACAGAAGCGTGCGGATCTGCACCGGAGAAGTCTGGGTCCGGAGCAAAACATCCTCAGAGATATAAAACGTATCCGTCATATCTCTGGATGGATGATTCGACGGCGCATTGAGCGCATCGAAATTGTTGAATACCGTATCCACTTCCGGGCCTTCGGAAACGGAAAAACCCATGCCGGAAAAAACACGTATGATCTCGTCGGTGGTAATGGTGAGCAGGTGTTTGGCGCCGGTGGGGATCGCCTGACCCGGCTCGGTGACGTCGATGGTCTCTGAGGCAAGCTCCGCCTTTTTCTCCATCTGCCTAAATCGTTCCATGCTCTCGTTCAGCAGTTGTTCCAGCTGACTGCGCACCGTGTTTGCGGCCTGCCCAAGCGTCTTCCGCTCTTCGGGGGGCAGACTGCCCATGGACCGCAGGATCTCGGTGAGTTCCCCTTTTTTTCCAAGAAATTTGACCCGAAGCTCTTC
>DPKU01000058.1:635-3161 GCA_003542355.1 Clostridiales bacterium
AGAGCGGCATTGAGTGATTCAGCCCGTCCCGCCATGGGAATGCTGAGCATGCAGTCTGCTGCTTCAAGCCATTCCGCCGAGACGCCGTTGCCCTCGTTTCCGATCACGATGGCTGCATCTTCGTTGAAAGGACAGTCGTAATAGGGCGTATTTCCACCGGCAGCTGCTGCGTAGATCGTCTTCCCGTTGATGCGAAGCATCCCGGCGGCCAGCTGAGGCGTATCGGGAAACAGGAGCGGCAGGCGGAACAGAGTTCCTGCTGCGGCACGCACAGCTTTCGGCCCGTAGACGTCGCCGCAGCCTTTCAGGAGCATGGCTCCTGAAAAGCCTGCCGCTTCTGCTGTTCGCAGCAATGTGCCCAGATTGCCCGGATCCTGGATCCGGTCCAGCACAAGCACATTTCCACCGGCCGGCGTAAAAAAATCTTGTTCCGCATACAAGGATTTCTCTGCAATGGCCAGAACACCCTGAGGTGTCTGGGTTTGTGCGATCTTCTGAAAAATATCCCGGCCTAAAAAGCGGATTTCCGGGGGATTCTCTCCAGCCTCCGCTATCTTTCTGACCGCATCCAACTCCTCGATCCGCATGCGGGGCAGCGCATCCTCCGACATGAAAAACAAAGAGTGCAGGATCACGTTCTGCTGAAGCGCTTCCCGAATCAGGTTGGGACCTTCCACCAGATACAAGCCTGTAGTGTCTCTGTGCTTTCTCGCATTCAGCGACAGCGCCTGGCGCACTCTTCGATTGTCTTGGGATGTGATCAGCATGTCACTTTCCGGTTTGATAGAAAAAGAAGCCGGTGTCCCACCGGCTTCGGATCTGTCCACTGTTAAAACTTGATCTCCTTGTTCAGGAAGGATGGGATCGGGAAATCGTTGTTGGGATTATAGGGTTCTTCTCCACCCGGCCGCGACTCGCCGCTCTGATCCTCCTGGACTTCCTCCGGCCCGGCCTCCGCAGATTCATCCTCGGGCATATCTTCGCTTTCGCCGTCCTTTCGGGACAGACGTTTTCCGATCACGTCTTCGAATCCTGTGGCAATGACCGTAACGGATATCTCTTCGGACATGTCCTCCTTGATCGAGGCGCCGAATATGATGATGGCGTCTTCGTCGGCTTCTCTGGCGATATAGTCGGCGGCTTCGTTCACCTCCAGCATTCCCAGATCGTATCCGCCCATCACGTTGAGCAGGACCGCCCGCGCACCGCTGATGGATGTTTCCAGCAAGGGGCTGTCCACCGCTGTTCGGATCGCTGCTTCCACCCGGCCTTCTCCGCTGGCGCGGCCCACACCCATGTGGGCGATGCCGCGATCGCTCATTACCGTCTTGACGTCCGCAAAGTCCAGGTTGATGATCCCGGCTTCGCCGATCAGGCTGGCAATGCCATCCACACCCTGTTTCAGCACTTCGTCCGCCATGGAAAAAGCCTGCAGCATACTGGTGTTCTTTTCAGCGATCTGCAGGAGTCTGTCATTGGGTACAATGACCAGCGAATCTACATAATTTTTCAGGAAACGGATGCCGAGTTCTGCATGTTCCTTACGTTTTTTTCCTTCAAAAGTGAACGGCCGCGTCACCACACCTACGGTGAGCGCACCGGCCATTTTTGCCGCTTTGGCAATGATAGGCGCCGCACCGGTACCGGTTCCGCCTCCCATGCCCGCCGTGATAAAAACCATGTCGCTGTCTTTGAGGAATTTCTCCAGCGTTTCCAGACTTTCTTCGGCGGAACGCTGTCCGATCTCCGGATTCCCGCCGGCGCCCAGACCTCTTGTCAGTTTTTCACCGATCTGGATCTTCGTTTCAGCTTTTGAGGTATTCAAGGCTTGCCGGTCGGTATTGACCGCAATAAAGCTGATACCTTGAAGATTCGAATCAATCATCCGGTTAACGGCATTGCAGCCGGCGCCGCCGATCCCTACGACTTTGATCTTTGCCGGAGCATCCAAGGGCGTTTCAAATTGCAGCATTGGGGACATATACGGCCTCCTGTATTTCTTATCTACACAATATATGGGCATTTTATCACATTCCAAGACAAGTTGCACGAAAATTATAAGACCGCAGTTCTTTTTTTAAGGTCATTCGATAACGGGGCTAAAGGAGAGATAATTGTCCTTCCCCACCTTGATAACGCCGTGGGTGATTTCCTGCTGATATAACTCAAAAAGTAGCTTTTCCACGCTTTCCATATTGTCCCTGATATTGCCGGGTGCGCCCTCGCAGTAGAGCGTGTCGTATATATAGGCTTTGATCATTACGGTGGAAAAATCGATCTTCTTAAAGTAGACCTCATGTTCTTCCATGATCTCCAGCAACTCCAGCGTATCCGTAAACAGATAGGATTGCTCAACGACGAGCGCTTTTCCGGGCGTCATCTCCACCAAGGTCATGCCCAGGAGCAGCGGAAGCGTGGGCGGCTCCTCCGATACCCGCAGGACCGTTCCCTCGTTATCCAACAGCACAAAACTCTCACCATAGGGTACTGCGGCGTATTCCACCCGTTCCGTGACATTGATCCGCA
>DPKU01000032.1 GCA_003542355.1 Clostridiales bacterium
TCGCTGAACCGGCTCAGATGCATCATGACCAGCGACAGATCAAAGCTGAATTCCAAGACAAAATCCCGGTCGCTCACCGCATCGATGGAATTGAGGCACACCGCGTCGAAGCCAAGCTCCCTCGCCACAAATTCCCTGTCGATGGGATAGGTGGTCCCCGCCAGAGCGCCGGCCCCCAGGGGCATCACATTGATCCTTTTCTTCGCTTCTCCGATCCGCTCTGCATCCCGGGAAAACATTTCGCAGTAGGCCAGCAAGTGATGGGCAAAGGAAATCGGCTGAGCCCGCTGCATATGCGTGTACCCCGGCAGGATAACGTCCACGTTGCGGCCTGCCACCTCCAGCAATTCGCTTTGCAGGGCCTCCAGCAAAGCAACGATTTCATCTGCGGCATCCCTCAGATACATCCGCACATCCAAAGCGACCTGGTCGTTGCGGCTTCTAGCTGTATGCAGCCTCTTGCCTGCCTCGCCGATCCGTTGGATAAGCAGTGTTTCCACGTTCATGTGCACATCTTCCGCATCCACGGAAAGTGCTGTGATGCCGTCCCGGAGGTCGTTTAAGATACTCAGCAGTCCTTCGCAGATCTCGGCGCCCTCCGATTCACTGATGATACCGCATTTCGCCAGCATCTTTGCATGGGCGATGCTTCCCTGTATGTCCTGTTTGTACATTCTGGAATCCACTGCAATGGAGGAATTGAAATCATCCATCAGCGCACTGGTATCCTTCTGAAACCTGCCGGCCCATAACTTCATAGCGAGATCATCCTTTCTCGATCAGCAGGTACATATCCGGTCCGATCTCGGTTTTGCCGATGATCGCATATTTTTCGCCTGCCCCGATCTTCGCATTGATGCTTTGATACAGCCCATGGCTGTCGTGACAGAGCCAGAAGCACTTGTCTTCAACCGGGATGACATCTTTTGCGACAGGATAATCTTCGTAGGCGAACTGCTTGATCTTCCCTTTCAATAAGGTTTCGAACCCATCCTTCTTGGGAATCTTTGTTTTGATCATCATACTGTTTTTGCGGGTATGCACGAAGCCGTAAGCGGTGATCATCAGAGGATAGGAATGCTTCAGGTAGATATTGACACTCGAATTGTCCGTCTGCATGATAAACGTGATGAAATCTTTCTCCTGCGCCAGATGAAGCACCAGGGCGAAGGTGAGCGTCCCGATGGCCTGCCCGCCCAGATCGGGATCCACGAGCAGCGTCCATTCGTGGGCAATGGTCGGATCGGAAATATTTCCGATCAGGCTCAGCTGGGAAACCGGCTTTCCGTTGGATAAAAATCCAGCAGTGATTCCGGCACCGATGGTTCCGAAATTGGCAAAGGTCCAGTCCGGTGCCGCCATGCCTGCTCCGTAAGCTTTTTCGTTCAGCACCACGATCTCATGGATAAAATCGGCCGCCTCCGGCGTGGCCGGATCGACGAACTTCGTCTTGAAAGGAAGCGACTGCATCATCTTCTGGTACTTGTCCCAATAGGCTTTGTTGACGATCAGATAGATCTCCAGATCCATTTCCTGATATTTCAGTAAGCATTCTGTCATTTTTCTTCTCCTATGATTTTCTCGATGATCTTTTGACCATCGTCCAATTGCTGTATCTCGACATACTCGTTTATTTTGTGGGCCTGTCTGATGTTACCAGCCCCGAAGACTACGGCATTGATCCCGGCGCTTTGAAACAACGGGGCCTCTGTCCAGAAATCCAATTCGCAATCAGCTCCGCTGATGTGCGGGCGATCGTTTTCCAGAGGTCTTCCGATAAACGAAGAGATGATGATCCCCTTGCGGGAGATCTTTCGGATTCGGTCGGAGGCGGCTTCGGGCTCCTCGTAGGTTCGCACCGAAGCCTTGAATCTGCAGTTCTGCGCAACGACGTTGCTGGCGTTGGCGCACTCCACCTTTCCGATGTTGAAGCCCTGTGCATCCAGGGCGATGATATCCTTTGCCGCTTCCACGACAGCGCTTTCCGCTTTGATGGAAGAATGCCCGCCTTCCGTGCGATGCTCCACATAATAGGAATAAACGCCCTTATGTCTGTTGCCAAACATCAGGGAAGTCGGCTCGCAGACGATGGCGGCCTTCAGATCTTTCCCATAAGCCGAGTCCAAAAAATATTGTACGCCTGTCTTGCTTCCGGATTCTTCGTCAATGCTGAATAGAAGCATCAGATCCTTTGGCTTTGCGGCCTCCACAGCCTTCAATACCATGTAAATATTTCCTTTGGTATCCGCCGTTCCCAATCCATACAGACGCCCTTCGTCCTGATAGAGCTGAAGCGGAGGCCGATCCCAGTCGCCGGCGGGAATGACAGTATCCATGTGACAGTTGATCACCAGCCGCGGCGCACCGAAGCAGACGATCAGATTGGACTTTTTTTCCGCCACGCTCTGCTCGATCACCCGGCCATCGGTGCTGCTTTGGACAAAATCCTTGATCACAGCGATGATCCCGGTATAATCCCCTTCATATGAGTTGCTTTTGATCAAATCGTTCAAAAGTTTCATTTTTTCGTTCCCGTCAGCTGCTGCTGCATGGTGTGGAGCCTGATAAAACCGTTGGCTTCTGCAGCGCTCCAGCTGGCTTTCTGTGCATACATGGCAATATCCTTTTTCACCAGACTGTAGGGGGAATCCAGTTCCACCACAGTGATCTGATTCGCTTCTGCCTTGATTTTTACGGTCCCGGACACGCGCTTTTGAACCGAATCCGCAAAGCATTCCAAATCTCTTGTCAGCAGCTCATAGTACAGACCGCTGTATACAAGATCGGCCCATTGGGTGCCGGCACATTTGCTGAAAGAGATCTGCTTCTTTGTCAGCGTCAGCTGCTCCAGTTTCTTGTGGGCTTCCACAAGAGCCAGAAGACCCGGTGCTTCGAACATGATGCGGCCTTTGATGCCAATGATGCAGTCACCGATGTAAATATCGCTGCCGTATCCGTACTTGCCCAGAATGGTGTTTAATTTCATCAGGATGCCGATGCCCGGAAGCGCTTCGCCGTTCAGTTTGCAGGGAACGCCTTCGCAAAATTCCAGTGTCACATATTCGCTTGTGGCGCTCAGATCTTTTTTCGTCAACTGATACGCACCTGCATCCGGCTCTTTGTTTTCGTCGACCTCGGTTCCCGATACCGTGACGCCGAAGATATTCTGATTGACGGAGTATTTCGTATAGACGTGCTCCACGCCGATGCCCCGCTGCTCCAGGTATTCCATTTCCTGCTGTCTGGTGATCCCAAGCTCCTTGATGGGTGTAATCAGCTCGATGGAGCTGTTTAGCGTCAGGAAACTCCCATCAAACCGCACCTGATCGTTGCCCACTGCAGTGGACCCGTGGGCCACCGCATCGGCGCTCTCCTGCTCTGCAATTTTCAATATTTCTTCTGCGATGATATATCGATCGGCGCACATCAAAGGATAGTCCTCTTCGTACAGGCCGTTCAATTTGATCAGATATTGAATGATGTTCTGATAGATCGTCTCTTTGGCGTCGACGTTATAGTGTCTTACGGCGCCCAGACTCTTGGATTTCTCTTCGATCCGCTTCAGATCCTCGTTGCTGTATCCGCCGGTATCGACGGTAGCGGTAATTACCTGGTATCCTTTCTCCTGCAGATAGATCGTGCAAAAGGTGGTATCCAGTCCGCCTGAAAATGCCAAGATCACTTTTTTCATCAGTTATGCCTCCAACTGTTCTGAATTTTGAATATTATTTTATAAATATACACATATGGTCCTATGAATGCAAGCACTATTTAATATTTATGCGTAAATTCTTTATATATTGGCACTTTATTGCATAATGGCATGAGTTATGCGCATATTTTAACTTTCCGCAACGTTTTCTGCATAACAAAAGCTGCGCACAGCAGCGAATGCTTTGCACAGCTTTTAGGGTGATCCAACCTTCGGTCAGAATACCTGCTCTATTTGTGTTCGAAATACCTGTCGGTTGCTTTTTCGGACAAAAGAAAATCCGACCGGATCAATTTTTTCCCGTTGGGCAGATAGTGTTCCGCTTCTGAGGCTAGCGTATACCCGATGCTTTCCATGGCTTC
>DPKU01000104.1 GCA_003542355.1 Clostridiales bacterium
AATTCTTGAAAGCTGTCATCCGTGCTCTCGTTGTTGGAAAGGATCAAATTGATCAGACTGACCGGGTAATCCGACTCCCGCACCGATTCGATGCACCGATAAAGCGTTTCGCCGGAATTGTATACGGGAATGATCAGTGTGATCTCCGGTTCAAAGGTCAGCGGGGCCGGTTCCCGTCGCCTCTTTCTTTTCTTGTTCAACAGAATGATAAAATTAACGCCGGCAGGTATGATCTCCATGATCAGAGGAATAATGATCCACGCCATCCAAAAGGCTATGGCGCTGCCCATAAAGCTCCGCAGCCAGGTGAAGGTTGCAAAAACGATCAGGGCATTTCGAAGAAGTTCAGTCAGCCATGTCATAATTGAACCTCCCGATCTTTTGTCTTACGATATGAGATTTCGTAAACACGTAGAAGTACAGCAGCACGGTACAAGCATAGAAAAACAGGCGTCCGATGATCGTATGCGCATAGAAGTAAATATCTCCGCCGAAGAAATAAACGCATGCGCAAATGATAAAAATACGGAAAACGTTGGCCATGAATACCATCAGGATCCCGGCGGCAGACACGACAATTTTTTCAAAAAAATGATACACGGGAAAGAACCAAAGCATGGTTGCAAACGCTCCGATTTCGATGATGCCGGAACACTCGTAATCAATGTACAGGGACAGGGAACCTTCCGCTGTCTGGATAAACAATATCCCATACTGGAAGTACGAAGAATACATTCCTGTCCAGGTGCCCAGCAATCCCGTCACCGCAGCCACTGCATTTTGAAGCGGCGCCGTAAAAACAGGCTGGATCCATATGATATACAAAATAAAAGACCCGACGCTCCCGACTAAGAACAACCAAAAGTCAAGCCGGGCACGCTTGAAGACCGTCATCATATAAAACCAGACTACTGTCAATGCAACGACGAGATAGCTCATCTATGGGATCCCTCTTTCCTTTTTCGAAGCAGCAGGTAGCCGCCTGCGATGAGCACGCCCAAAGCGACGCCCAGATAAGGACCCGAGGATACGCCGGTGATGGTCAGAAGCTGGGCGCCCAGTCTGGGGAAATACATGGTGATCTCATAGATCTCATTGTCCTGGACACCGAAATAATCCGCAATTTGCGACAGGCTGATGTAGTATTCGCACTGATCCCCTTCAATGTGTTTTCTGTCGAATATCGTAAATGCAGCCTCTCCAAGATAGCGCTTGGGCCAGCCATCGTATTCAAAGGCCCCCAGATCGTCCAGCAGCAGCGGACCTTTTAGAGTGCTCCGCAAAGGATCACCCATGGTCATATCTCCGTTCACCTCTGCGATCTGGAGCATCATGGACGTCGCTTTCGTAGGATTTCCCTGAGCGTCATATTGGATATTCCCGTTGATGTACAGGTGCATGGCCGATGTGGGAAGCTGTGTATTGTTCCAATTGTCATCTGCAGCCAGATGCACATACAGGTTGTCGTCCTGGAAGACCAGAGCGCCGGAATGCACAAATGCACCGCCCCAGCCAATGTCGCTGTGGAGCACGTTGTCCCAATCCGAATAGTATCCGTCGATTTCCAGTCCGGAACTGACGGTCAGCACTGTTCCGCCAAAATCAAACGGAGAATCTTCCGGCTCCTCTATGGCTCCCTCTGTGGTTTCTTCCAAAGGGATATCGACCGCACCGTCTGTGGTTTCTTCTGCCGGTGTGCCTACAGCACTGCCGGTGGTCTCCTCTGCAGGGATTTCCACAGCCCCTCCGGTGGTTTCTTCCACTGCTTCAGGTTCTTCTGCAGGAGCTTCCGGAAGGGGTTCCTGAGCAGGAGGCTCTTCTGCAGGAGCTTCGCCGATTGGCGATGCGATTACAGAAGTATCACCAAAAGTGACCCAGATCAGTTCGATCTCTGGAACAGCGCTTTCGGTATATCCCAGCGACTCCAGGGAGACACTAAACTCAAGAGCCAGACGCTCATAGCCCCAGAATTCTCCGGGATCAGTACTGACAAACGCTCCCTCCGAATCGGAGATCGGTGCGCTCCAGCTGTTCAACGGGGTCACAGCTCCACTGTCTGCCTCGGCAGAGTCGTTGATACGGATCGTTCCGTAAGGCGAGCCGGGCTGTTGACCATCAATATACACATCCAGTGCGTAACTCATCCAGTTCGTCCAACTGCCTTCATAGGAAATATAGAGGTACTGGGCATCATTCACCGCCTTGACTTCGCCGGCGATCGCACCATCCTCCACAGATTCCCCTGGGATCCTGCGCCAATCCCGCAGCGAGCCGTCGATCGAAATGTCCGCATCGACGCCGTACGCAGGGAAAAAAGAGGCATAAAACAGCATTCCAGCGAGGAATATTGTGAGAGGCAGGCTATGGGTCCGAAGCGATTTCATCTTTTGCCCTCCCTGACTTTTTCCAAAATTTCTACGTAACGGTTGCGGCGTGTGAGTACATTTTGCCAGCTGATCCGACTGTCTGCAGGATGGGCGGAAGGCAGCATGATCCGATCGGAAATGAGAAACGTCTTAAGGGGATTCTCAGCGATTTCCAATTGAAGGCAGCGCCATCCTTTCTCGTCCAGAAGCGCATGGAAATCCTGATACATGACTTCGCCCATCCACTCCAGGGAAGGATAAATGCCCTGAAACTGCGGCATGGAATTGAGATAGACACCTTTGTACTGGAGCACATAGCTGTTGACCTGCCGGTCGATCGCAGAAAACTGCACCATTCCTGTCTCTACCTTTGGCTCGATGGACAAGCTCAAGGTAAACGTGTGCTGGTGCGCGTTTTTCTGAATGTTGTCGACGCTGTGTTCTGCGTTTATATAATATCGGCAGACATAGTACTTATGCATAAAAGCTCCCGGTGACCGGTATAAAGTCTTGCGAAGGCATACTTATTTAACATTATATAATAACCCGGAACCATTGTAAAGAAAGGCAGTTGCCCGATAGGGCCATTCACGCTATAATCAGTTTGACAGTCATCGGCTTGAACAGGAAGGTAAAAACTTGAACGCTTATGATTTTGACAAAACCATTTATGAAAATGACAGCACCGTCGATTTTTATCGCTATTGCATCAGGCACAATAAAAAAGTCCTGCTTGCGCTTCCGAAAACCGGTTTGTACGGCTTGGCGTATCTGACCGGATTTTGCGATAAAACCACATTCAAGCAGGCTTTTTTCGGGTTTTTAAAATATCTGGACAACCCATCATCCACAGTAGATGCCTTCTGGCGGTGTCATACGCACAAGATCAAGGCATGTTATCTGAAACGGAAACGCCCTGATGATGTGATCATATCCGCTTCACCCGAGTTCCTGCTCCGTCCTGTCTGCGGCGAAACGGTACTGATCGGCTCCCGGGTAGACGCCAGGACGGGCAAGTTCAGCGGGAAAAACTGCTATGGACAGGAGAAGGTCCTTCGCCTTTTGGAGCGCTTTCCCGGCTGTACGCCGGAAGAATTCTATTCCGACTCCCTGTCGGACACGCCTTTGGCACAAATTTCCCAGCGGTCCTATATCGTTCTGGGGGAAAAACTGATCCCGTGGGCTGAATTCCGCAAGGGGAAAGCCTAAAGTCGGGCAGCTTACCCGTACAGGTTGACGTAAAATTTCACGTTGGCGTCTTCGTCCAGGTAAAACCAGTCCGAGATCTGATCATAGGTGAATTCGTCGTCGGGATCCGGTGATTCGTAAAGATAATCCCGATAGAATATCTCTTCGACCTCCTGGGGCGTATAACTCATATGTGCCAGAAAATCTTCTGTATCGAGCACATCACCCTGTTCCACATCATAATAATATTTATACATCCACATGCTGATGCCCGAACCCCAGGCTGATGCTTCGGTTTTGAATATGCAAATTTGATAGATATCTCCAAATCTGGTGACAGCGAAGTCCGCAGTATACCACGGATAACCGCCCCATTCGCCCTGGCTTTTCAAATCCGCCGGCGTTGCGTTCAAGTCCATATTGCAGTCCGCAGCGATCAGATCATTGACTTTTTGTGCGTTGGGCAGGTCGCTGCGAAGCTTGGGGATGCGAACGTCGAACAGATATGTCTCCGGGATATTGATGAACGCTTCCCGCCAAACTTCTGTGATCTCATCGTAGGTTGGACGCACGTAGGTACTGCTGCTGCGGAAGTGGTCCATGTCCGGCTCATCCTGAACGGATATCAGTTCTATGTCGTAGCGCAACGTTTGCTCCATGTTGTAAGTCTCTGTATGGATCCAGGATTCGACTTGAGACAGAACGACCCGGCGGAGCAACCCTTCCGCATCCACATAATATGAAATGCTGTACTCGTCCAGAGAATATCCGTTGCATGAACTCAACGAAGCACGGATATCGAAAAACGCTTCATCCGGGATCAATTCATAGACCGTCATATCCCCTTTTGTTTCGACCCGGATCGCCCGGATCATGGAAAGCTCTTCCAAAGCGGTAAACAGCTCCGCATTTCCAGGCAATTCGTAGTGATCCTTTTCTGCGGCGGCTTCCTTCCAGTCGAACGTGCCGTCCTGGTAGGCCGTATAGTTGAAGAGCGTATAAATGCCGTCTTCCTGCTTGTATCCCACCGGTATACTCTGTCCCTGGGTTTGACTGATCTGAATAAAATCATACCCCAGGTCTGTCTGACGAAACCGGATGGTGTCTTCGATCGATTCCTGATATTCATTGCTTTGATCGTTGCCGGCTTCGATATGCTTTTGTATGTGCTCTTCAGCGATTTCAAGAACCCCCGCATCCACAAGATGAAAGGCATTTTGAGCTTCCTGCAGCTGTTGGTACATCTCCATTAGGTCGGCCTGGGGCTCGCTTGGGTCATCCGCAGGCTCCTGCTGCCCTTTACATGCTGAAAGAAGAAATATCAATCCGATCGCGAGTATGATGATCGCTTTTTTGTTCACAGTGAATCCCCCACCACATCATTGTTTTTATTGTCTGACTTACATCGTTTTTATTGTATCATGCTGCAGATCGGAAAGAAAGCCGGCAGATTTTATAAAAATCCGCCGGCGCTGATCTATGCCATCATGTCTTCTACGGCATCCGTCAAATGGATGGGCAAAAGGTGAAATCGATTGAACCTATGAATCATGCGATCGACACATATTTTGTCGGTGGAGATTCTTTTTACTGAACTGTACACTGTAGATTCATCCTCTTCGGAGATCGCCTCTATCCCGTATATGGTGTACGGGTCTCGATCCCGAGGTTCCATTACTTCAGAGCAAATACGATATCGGCAAGTCACGTCCAGCAATATTTCTGACAACACTAAACCACCTCCTATTTTCTGAGTATACACGCATGTTTCAGGAGTAGCTTATTATAGCATAAATTCCAACATTTAACAAGTGCTAGTTTCGTTACTATTTCGGTATTTTTCAGAAAATGGAGAAACAAATGCGCTTATAGCCCGCGGCTCATGCCGGTCACGCCGGTGCGGCAGACCTCCACCAGCTCATAGTCGCTCATCAGATCCATAAAACCATCGATTTTTGCCGGCTCTCCGGTGAGTTCGATGATCAGGCTGGACTTGGACAGGTCGATGATCCTGGCCCTGAATACCTCGGCGGTCTCCAGGAGAGACGAGCGGGCTTTCTTATCCACCATTACTTTAAGCAAGAGCAGTTCTCTGTAAAGGCCGCCATTGTTGTCCATCACATGGACTTCCCGCACAACCTCAAGCTTTTCGATGTGGGCGACGATCTGCTCCAGGATGTCCGGATCGCTGTCGGTGACCACCAGCGTGATCAGGGTCACGCCTGGCATATGTGTCTCTGAGGCCGTGATGGTCTCGATATTGTAGTTCCGGCGTCCTACCAGGCTGGAGATCCGGGCCAGGGTGTTGGGCTTGTTGTCGACCAGTATGCTGATCACTTTTCTCGTGTTTTGGATCGTATCCATCGCATTACTCCCTTATCATATCTTCCACTGTGCCGCCCCCGGGGATCATGGGCAGCACTCTGGTGTCTTTGTCTATGGCGCAGTCGATCCAGACCGGCCCTTCTTCCGACAGCGCCTGCCGGTAGCATGCTTCAAATTCCTCCAGCGTACGGGCTGAATATCCTTTGGCGCCGAAGGCTTCCGCCATGAGAACGAAATCGGTTTTGCGATCGGGGACCGTAGCCGAATATCTTTGCCCATAGAACTGGCTCTGCCACTGGTACACCATGCCTAGCACGCCGTTGTTGAAAATAACGGTGATGATCGGAAGCCGGTAACTCACCGCGGTACAACCTTCGTTGAGATTCATGTGGAAAGAGCCGTCTCCTGTCATGTGAACGATACGCCTTCCCGGATTGGCCAGCTGTGCGCCGATGGCGGCCCCGTAACCGAAGCCCATGGTTCCCAGTCCGCCGCTGGTGATGAATCGCTTCGGTTCCGTATGATGCAAATACTGGGCCGCCCACATTTGATGCTGGCCCACATCCGTCACGTAAATGGCGTCCGGACCGGACAGCTCCGAAATCTTGTCGATCAAGGAACGGGGTTCCAGCGCATCATTCTCAGAAAGTGTCGGTGCACATTCTGCTTTCCATGCCTGAATGTCTTTGATCCACGCAGGATGGGAGGCGCCCTGCACTTTTTCATCGATCGCAGTAAGCGCCTGCCGAAGATCGCACCGCAGTGCGACTTCCACTTTTACGTTCTTGTTCAGTTCACTTCTGTCGGCATCGATGTGGACGATTTTAGCTGATGAGGCGAACCGTCCCGGATTCAGAGCGACCCGGTCGGGGAATCGTACGCCCACGGCCAAAAGGAGGTCGCAGCGGTCTACCGCCAGATTTGCGGCTACCGTACCGTGCATCCCCACCATGCCCAGGTTGAGCGGATCATCGTGAGAGATCACACCGGCGCCCATCATGGAATGACAAACAGGTATATCAGCTTTGGCGGCGATGCGCCTTACCCATTCGGTGCTGTCCGACGCAATCACGCCACCGCCGCAGTAGAATACGGGCCGCTGAGCAGCGTCGATCAGGGCGGCGACCCGCCCGGCATCCGCCGGATCGATGCAACGCGGTTCGGGAAGCGTCTCCGGCTCTCTGAACTGGTATTCGCATTGCGCAAGGGTGGCATCCTTCGTAATGTCCACTAAAACCGGTCCCTTTCGGCCGGAATGCGCGATCCGGAAGGCGTCTCTGAGAACATCCGAAATGTCTGCCGGATCACTGACCATAAAATTGTGCTTCGTGATCGGCATAGTGATTCCAGTGATATAGATCTCCTGAAAAGCATCTCGTCCGATCAGGTTCGAGGCCACATTGGCGGTGATCGCCACCAGCGGAACGCTATCCATCCAAGCCGTGGCGATGCCTGTGACCAGATTCGTCGCACCCGGGCCGCTGGTAGCAAAGACTACGCCGGTCTTTCCTCCGGACCGGGCATATCCGTCCGCTGCATGGCAGGCGCCCTGCTCGTGGGCCGTCATGATATGGCGGATCCGGTCCCGGTATTCGTAAAGCGCATCATACAGATTGAGCGCAGCGCCGCCGGGATACCCAAAGACCGTACCCACGCCATGTGCAAGCAACTCCTCCATGACGATTTGTGATCCTGTCAGTAACATCATATCCTCCCTTGTCTGCTAAAGAAAAACCCTTGCAGCTACTGCTGCAAGGGTTGTTGTAACATGATTTACACGCGTCCCCGTATCAGCATAGCGCAAGATTGGCATTGCCTTTGATCGCAATGCCGATAATAATGCTGATAATTGCACTGATTCGACGGAACGTAACCATGATGTCCTCCTGTTGATATGCTGACAGTATAAACCAGCGCTTTTGCGGATGTCAAGCAAAAAGAAAAGGGCGAGGCAGCTTCCGATGGGATCCATGGAACTTTCAGCGCCGGGTTTCTTTCAGCAGATCTCTGATCTCTTCCAATAGCACCAGATCCTTCGGAGGCGCCGGCGCCGGTGCTCGGGCTTCTTCTTCTTTCTTCTTGCGGCCCGCCAGTACCTTCACAAAAAGGAAAATGGAAAAAGCTACGATCAGGAAATCCACGATGGATTGTAGAAAAGCGCCGTACAAGATCGCTGCTTCCGGTACATCGCCGCTGGCCGGAGAGATCACATACTTCAAATCCGCAAAATTGATCCCACCCATGAGTACACCGATTGCCGGCATAAGCAGGTCGTTCACCAATGAGGTGACGATTTTTCCGAATGCACCACCGATCACTACCGCCACAGCCAGGTCGATCACATTGCCTTTCATGGCAAATGCTTTAAATTCTTTCCACATAGAAATCCTTCTTTCTGTCATTCTTCTGTTAAACCATAGGCTTTGCTAACATTTTGAACGAAAATGATACCCTTCCCGGGATCATCGATCTCAAAATCCGCTCGAATCGAGTCCACGATCGACTCGGTTTGGTCCTTGCCGGTGATCATGAGTACGATCTCTTTTTCCGGCTCGATCTCCATGGAAAAGACTTTACTGGTCTCATGAACGCCGGAACCTCTGGCATTGATGATCGTGGCACCCCGGGCGCCGGCCTGGGTTGCAGCCTCCACCACAGCTTCTGCCTTCCCTTTGTCGACGATGATAATGATCGATTGATACATGGTTTCTTCCAAACCCCCTTTTTCATCGGGTTGATCGCAGCGGCATGTGCTGGATCCACAAATACCGTACACCGGGATACTATATGCGATCCCGTGATTTCTTTTGTGAAGCTTATACGTCTTGTTCAATGTCTCAAGCGCGGCGCGGACCTGTTCCCGCCGGGCCACCATCATGACGATCTCTTTGTAAACGTCGCTCAGGGCCAGCTTTTCCAGGATCGGGTTGCAGATCGTTCCCCGCCCGAGCAGAATGGTTCCTCCGGTGACGCCGCATTCCTTGGCCGTTCGAAGCACTTTGCTTCCCATCCCGTCGCTGACAATGGCGTAGATCAGCTCAAAGCAGATCTTTTCATTCGTCGCTTCCATTTTCCCGGACACCTCCTTTTCGGGATTTG
>DPKU01000071.1 GCA_003542355.1 Clostridiales bacterium
AGGATGCAGCGCTTGATTTCGTCCTCCAGTTCCCTGAGAACGGTAATGGCAGAAACCAATCCTCGGATCCGGGGCAGCTCCGGAAGATCCGCACTCAAAAATGCGGCAGTCTTTCGGGCTGATGTCAGATTGTAGGACACCTCCAGCAGCTGCTTGGGCGTCAGAGCCCCTTCCTTTGCCGCCAGATGAACAAAACCGCCGATGTCATAGAAGTTCCCGAAGGGCGGCGTTCCCTTGCGCAGAACCACCGTCACAGCTTCGTCGGTATCGGCCAGCGCCTCCCGGATCCGGCCCCGGTCAACGCCGGGATGCAAGGCGTCGATGATCGTCCGCGTCAGGCCGGAACAGGCTTCGCTGCGCAGCATGGCGATGATCTTGTCATACTCCAGTACCCGCAGCGCCTTCTTATTGATTTCATTGTCTTTTGCGTTTTTACTGTCCACTCTTCCTCAGGGTCTCCAATTCGTTCTTCAGGTGGATGTTTTCCATCTGGATGTCGAAAAAACTGCTCTCGATGTCCCGGCATTTCGTTTCCAGCTCTTTGATCATGGCAACGTTCTCTTCCTGCGAAAGATCCTGATGGTCCCGAGCCTCGGTCATCTGCTCTGCGCGGGCGCGAAGCGCTTCGTTGCTCCTTTTGAGTTCCGCCAGCTCTTCCCGGAGCGCAGCGATCTCTTTTTCTTTTTCCTGGTAATCCCGCTGGGCTTCTTCCTTCTGCTCGATGCTGCTGGCCATATCTTCCTTGTATTGGGCAAAACTCTTCTTCACTTCGTCCCAAAGGTGGACATAGTGCTGGGCGTCTTTTTCCAACTGCTGATTCTGCTGACGAAGCTGGAGCATGGCATCCTCCTGGCGGAAATACTCATCCACCACGTTCACGGCTGTCAGCACCGCGACGGAAGACATGGGCCCTGCGGGCAAAAGTGCCGCCACCTCGTTCATTTTGCTGTCCACATGATCTGCGACCCGGATAATATGCTCTCTGGGCATCTCCCCGGAGATCGAATACTCCTGACCAAATACTCTTACCGCCACCGTATTTTTATCACTGATTCCACTCATGGTTTTCTCCCTTGTGCTTGAATGCCAGTCGACAATAACGGATAAGATCTATGCATTACATCTCGCGAAGAACCGCATGGTGCGCTTCTTTTAAAGCCACGAGAACGCGGGTGTTGATCTCGCTCACTTCCGCTTCCTTCAGTGTCCTGTCTTTTGCCCGGTATGTCAGGGAAAACGCTACGCTCTTGGATCCCTTAGGCACTTGATTTCCACGGTAGATGTCGAAAAGCTTCACCGCTTCCAGCAGATCGCCGGCATGGGCTTTGATCTCTCTTTCCAAATCGCCGACCTGCACATGTTCCTCTACCACCATGGCAAAGTCGCGCTTCATGGCCGGATATTTTGGAAGGGGCGTGTACTTCTTTTCCAAATCGACCCGGTTGTACAGCTCATGGAAAAACAGATCGGCGGCGTAGACCGTTTGGGTCAGATCGAAGGCGTCAGCGATCGTGGGATGGATCTGCCCCATGATGCCGATCACCGTTCCCTGATAGACGATATTGGCACAGCGGCCCGGATGATAGGCGGCATTGCCGGTCTCTGCCACGAAATCCAACCCTTCGATGCCAAGGACCGAAAGCAGTTCCGTCAGAATGCCTTTTAAAGTGAAGAAGCTATCCTGCTCTCCGTAGAGCGCAGCGCACAGCGCATCCTTTTCCACAGGAAGCTGCGCTTCGGCATCGTCGCTTACCCAGAACGTATTGCCCAGCTCATAGGCGCGCATGCCTTCGATGCTGCGAGCCATGTTGCGGCTCAGCACTTCCAGCATGTTGGGCAGAAGCATCGTGCGCATCACCGAAGTATCCTCACCCAGGGGATTGAGCAGCGTGACAAAACGCCGCGCCGGATCCTCGGGACTCAAGCCGATTTTATCCACAGTCTTGGGGCTTACGAAGCTGTAGGTCTGGATCTCGTTGACGCCAAGCCCCATCAGGGTGTTTTTCGCCGTTTCCCGGATCATCTGGTTCGCTGTCCGTACGGATTCCACGTGACTGCGGGGAAGGGTCATGGGCAGACGGTCGTAGCCGTACATTCTGGCGACTTCTTCCACATAGTCCACTTCTTCCACCAGGTCCATCCGCACGGTGGGCGGCATCACCCGGATCCGGTCTTCCAGGCGCTCAGTTTTCATTTCCAAAGCGTTCAGATAGCCTTCGATTTGTTCTCCGGTAAGATCCACGCCCAGCATGTGGCTCATGCGGGAGATGCGGATCTCGTGAGTCTTTTGAGCTGCCGGCTCCGGGTAGATATCCACAGCGCCGGACAGAACCGTTCCGGCTTCCAGCATTTCGATCAGATAACAGACTCTGTCACAAGCCTGGGCCGCCAGATTGGGATCCAGCCCTTTTTCAAAGCGAGAAGACGCTTCGGTGCGCAGCCCCAGTTTTTTCGACGTGGCCCGGACGCTGTCACTGGAAAAGTTGGCAGCTTCCACGAAAATGATCGATGTATCGTCCCGGATCTCGGAATCCAGTCCGCCCATCACACCGGCGATGCCAATGGGGCCTTCTGCGTCCCGGATCATGAGCATGTCTGTCGTCAGATTCCGTTCCTGGCCGTCCAGGGTAGTAAAGGTCTCTCCCTCGGCCGCCGTATCGACCCGGATCTCTCCGCCTCTGATGTGACGCAGGTCGTAGGCGTGAATGGGCTGTCCGTATTCCAGCATCACGTAGTTGGTAACATCCACTATGGTGTTGATCGGCCGCATTCCGGCTGAAATGAGCCGATGCTGGAGCCACCAGGGGGATTGACCGATCCGGATGTCCTTGACGACTCGTCCGGTAAAGCGTCTGCAAAGATCTTGATTGTTCACCGTTACACGGATATGATCGGCGGTCTGCTCCGGAGACACCTTGCTGCAGGCTGTCTGCGGGTAGCGCAGCGCCGTACCAAAAACAGCCGCTGTTTCCCGTGCCATGCCGATCATGGACAGACAGTCGGGCCGGTTGGGCGTGATCTCAAAATCCACCACCGCTTCGTCCAGCTCCAGCGCCTGAATGATGTCCGTGCCGGGCACGAATTCGCCGTCCAGGATCCAGATCCCGTCTCTGTTCTTGATCGGAACGACTTTATCAGAAAATCCCAGCTCGGTGCAGTTGCACATCATGCCGTTGGAGGCCAATCCACGCAGTTCCCCTGCCTGGATGATCTCTCCGCCTTCGACTTTCTCCTTGCCGTGGAGCGGTCCCGGTACCCGGCTGCCGTCCAGGGCCACCGGAACGAAAGCGCCTTCGAAGATGTTCATGGCGCCGGTGCAGATCTGGATGGGCTCGCCGGCCCCCACGTCCACCTGGGCTACCAGGAGACGATCCGCATTGGGATGGGGCTCGATCTTGAGGATCTTTCCGACCACCACGCCTTCGATCTCTTCTCCAAACACCTCCACAGTCTCGATATTCGAGCCGGACATGACGATTCTCTCACAGAAAACTTCCAGAGAAACATCCATATCCGTATATGATTTCAACCATCTGATGGGTACAAGCATTTTTTCGCCTCCTATTTGAACTGTCTGATAAAACGTGCGTCGTTTTCGTACATCAGACGGATATCATCCACTTCGTATTTGAGCATCGCAATGCGCTCGACACCCATGCCGAACGCAAAGCCTGTGTATCGCTCGGTATCCACACCGCCGACTTTCAGGACATTCGGGTGAACCATCCCGCAGCCCATGATCTCGATCCAGCCGCTGCCCTTGCAGACTCTGCAGCCTTTGCCGCCGCATTTGAAGCAGGACACGTCCATCTCTGCCGAAGGCTCGGTAAAGGGGAAATGATGGGGGCGGAAGCGC
Source organism: Clostridiales bacterium (assembly GCA_003542355.1). Lineage (GTDB taxonomy): Bacteria > Bacillota > Clostridia > Peptostreptococcales > Anaerovoracaceae > UBA10908. Next base: position 3,857 of record DPKU01000071.1, read on the forward strand.
GTCTTCGCAGAAGATCCGAATAAGCTCTTTGCAAAGCGATCCAGCACGCCTTTCAGGTCGCTCATGGTGATGCCTTCGTCCACGGCCAGCCCTTCCACCTGCTGGAACATGGGAGA
>DPKU01000167.1:0-2911 GCA_003542355.1 Clostridiales bacterium
TCCGGAACTACAGAGCCACCTTTCCGGCTTCTGGGAGCCACTAACTGTCTAATTTTTTGTTGATACCGTACATTTCCCTCATAGAAGGATCCTTTGGATCGGAATGTATTTCGATGGTATAGGAATCATGTACGATACGATCAAGAATTGCTTCTGCGATGGTTGCTTCCCCAATCTTGGCATGCCATCCTGCCGGAGCAAACTGGGAGCAAAAGATTGTCGAGAATCGATGATGCCTTGCATGTATGATCTCGAGTACATCTCTGGCCTCGTTCTCTGTCAGGGATACCAGCATCCACTCATCCAGAATGAGTAACCGGAGTTTCTTGTACTGACTGATCAGCTTCTTGTAGCTGCCTTCATTTCGTGCGACGGCAAGTTCAACAAGCAGGTCCGGAAGCCGTATGTACTTGACTGTCAGGAACTTTTGGCAAGCGGCGATACCGAAGGCGCAGGCAATGTAGGATTTACCTGCACCTGTTGCCCCCATGATGATGATATTGTGATGGTCATCAATGTACTTACAGGTGGCAAGCCTCAGAATTTCCGATTTGTTCAGCTTCCGTGCAGGCCTGTAGTCAATTCCTGCGATACAGGCATGGCTCTGATCAAAGTCAGCACTTTTGATCAATCTTTTTAATCGATTGTTCTTACGGCTGCTCCATTCCACATCCACCAAGAGGCCAAGACGCTCCTCAAAGGACAGGGATTGGAAGGAGGAGTCATTCAGTTGCTCCTGAAGGGACTCGGCGAATGCGGTTAGGCGCATTTCACGAAGTTTTTCAATTGTAGTTTCATTCGTCATGGCTCTTCCTCCCGTAATACTGTGCTCCCCTGGTGAATGCATATTGGGAGGAGGATTCTGTCGGTTGAATGGGTTTCTCGGCAGATATCTTGTCCTGGCCGGTAGTCAGAATGGTCTTAATGCTCTTAAAACTGGGGTTTGGTGTATAGGTCAACGCTCGTATACAGGCGGCCTCAAGGCGGTCCACCGAGTATTTGTCCGCCAGCTTTAGGAGCGCAAGGCAGCTCTTGTAGCCTTGCTGTTCCACCTTATGGGAGGCAAGAATAGCTCTGACTGCAGCGGCTGTGTTAGGCCCTACTGTTTGGGCCCAGCTGATAAAGCGTTTTCCGTCCCACTGGAGATAATTTTGGTGGTTTTCCGGCATATGCTCCACAACGGTGCTGTACTGGCCCGGATGCCCATAAAGCCGCCTGTGGGATGCAATGCGGTGGTTGTTGTAAAACACCTCAATCACATTTCCGGTTATGCGCACGTCGACTTTCTGCCTGATGTACTCGTAGGGAACAGAGTAGTGCATTTTATCCAGAGATATGTGATAATTGAGTTGTACGGTGGCTATCTTCCATGTAGCCAGCTCGTATGGGGTGGACGGCAACGGAAGCAGCATCGGTTTTTCTTCGGCAAGGAAAACGCTGAGCCTACACCCCTCTTTCTTTTGGAATGGGGTGCTGTTCATGACAGACAGCTTTTCCCTGATTGCAATATTAAGTTCATGCAGGCTGAAGAACTTCTGCCGCCTAATGGCTGCGAGGATCCAAGTGGACACTACTCGAACAGAACCTTCGGCACTGGGCTTGTCCTTTGGTTTTCGGACTCTTGCAGGAACTACTGCAGTGTCGTAGTGCACGGACATTTCGTGGTAAGCTTTGTTGATTTCCGTACTGTACCAAGACACACTCGTAACCCCTGTCTTGAGGTTGTCGGGGATCAGCATTTTGGTTGAGCCCCCAAAGAATTGGAACATGTTAACATGGGCTGTGATCCAATTTTCAAGGCTCCGAGAGAGGAAGGCTTCCACGTAGGCGTACTGGCTGTATGGCAGAACCCCAACAAACACATAGGTTTCTGTCATTTCTCCGGTGATGTTGTCCACGATCGGCGTTGTTTGGCCAGCCCAATCGACTTCGATCTGCTCCCCGGGATACCTGGGAATGTGCATGGTTGCCTTGGTTTTTAGTGAGTATTGCTGATAGTAGTAGCAGTACTGCGAATACATCAGAGGCAGTTCCCGGCTCGCAATGCAGTCCTCACAATACTCATTCCAAAGCAGTTTCAGCGTGACGCCAGACTTGGAAAGCTCTGAATGGATGTAGTCACAGTCTGGCAGGCGTCGCTGGTTAACAGTCTCTGTGGCAGGATAAAAAATCTTGTCCAGAGAAGCGTCGGTTGTTTCCGGCTTGAGTGGCCAGGAGATGTTAATTTCCTTTGCTCGACTCAGAACCTTGGCTACAGTATTTCGAGAGCAACTTAAACTTTCTGCAATACTGCGCTGGCTGATTCCTTGGCTATGCAGCCGTAGGATCTCACGATATTCGGTCATTTGATGACCTCCCTTGTATCTATTTACACGGCCTTAAACCGTGCATAGATACATTTTACAGGAAGATCATTCAAGTGGCTCTCAAAACCCGGAACGATGGCTCTCGATTTCCGGAACACTGGCTCTCATCAACCGGAATGGTGGCTCAATTTAGTCCGGAATACTCATTTTTGAAGTGCTACAATTAATTTGTAATAGAAATGTGTTTTTGTAGGCCTTACTACTCATAAAGGGTTTTGTGGAGCTTTCAAAAATAGTATTGGCTAGTGCGCCAAATAGTAGGATAATTCCAATAGTACCAATAAGCTGTGAAAATCTGCAATTGATCATGTAGAATAAAGTGCGCAAATTCATAGGAAAAAGGAAAGCCATCAGTTTCCCCGAATAAGGTAGTGACAAAACAGACCTGAAAGGAGAATTAAACTAATGGCTCACCTCAATTCTACTGCATCCTTAGAGAAAATGCTATTTCAATTTCTCAATGCTCCCGATCCGATGTTGGCTATGCTTGAATGGCTCTGCGATCAGCTCATGGAGGCCGAGTTCTCTGCCAGGCTCGGAGCAGA
>DPKU01000167.1:2993-15856 GCA_003542355.1 Clostridiales bacterium
AAGGGAGGCTACATTCCCTTCTTTGTCACAGAGCGAAAACGCTCCGAAGCCGCTTTGATGAATGTGATCCAGGAAGCGTTCATCAACGGGGTTTCCACTCGCAAGATCGATCGTCTGGCCAAATCTTTGGGCATTCATTCGATCTCACGAAGTCAGGTCAGCGAAATCACAAAGGAACTCAATGCTCAGGTTGGCGAGTTTCGAAACCGCAAGTTGGAGCCAGTCTACCCGGTGCTGTGGGTGGATGCTCTCTACGAAAAGATCAGGGACAACGGACACGTAAGGAACATGGCGGTTCATGTGGTTTGTGGGCTTCGCATGGACGGAACCCGAGATATTTTAGCGGTAGAGCCCATGTACGAAGAGTCGGAAGCCAGTTACCAGCATCTGTTTGATTCACTGAAAACCAGAGGCATGAAAACGGTCTGGCTGGTGGTCTCAGATGCCCACAAAGGGCTGACTGCTTCGGTAAGAAAATCCTTTGTGGGAGCTTCCTGGCAGCGATGCAAAGTCCACTTTATGCGCAACATCATGGCGCACATTCCGGCCAAGGAAAAGGCTACCTTTGCCGCCAGGCTCAAACAGATTTGGACGCAGCCCGATTACGAAAGCGCTGTGAAGTATGCCGGGATGGTCATGGACGAATACGAAAACCGTTTCCCCAAAGCTATGGAAGTCCTGGAGGCCGGCCTTGAAGATTCGCTGCAGTACTTCCAGTACGAAAAGATTTCCAGCCGTAGGATCTCTTCCACCAACATGATCGAACGCCTGAATCTTGAGATTCGCCGTAGAACCAATGTGGTTGGAATCTTCCCCAACATGGACTCCTACATCCGCCTGGTAACCAGCTATCTGATCGAATACAGCGAAGACTGGTCCACTTCCAGATCCTATATTGATGCCAAGGTGCTTCACCAGATTGCAACGGACCGTACCCAAGCTGCTTAAGTTGAACCTTCGGGGACTGATGGAATTTGCGCACTTGTATTGACACAGACTAAAATGCGGAGGGACTGAATGAAGATCGTTTTTATCAACGGAACCATCTACACCATGGACAAGGAAAATTCCGTCGCTTCAGCCATCGGAATGGAGAATGGCTTTATCACTGCCGTGGGCACAGACGCAGCGGTGCTGACTCAGGTGGATCGTCCGGATCGAGTGGTCGATTTGCATGGCAAGGCCATGCTGCCGGGATTTTATGATGGGCACATGCACCTTTTAAGCTATGGTTACAGCAAGACGATGGCGTATTTGGATGACTGCGCCAGCATCGAAGACTTGATTCTCTGCGTAAAAGAGCACATAAAGCAGTGTGAGCTGATGCCGGGTACCTGGGTGGAAGGCCGCGGCTGGAACGAAGGGGCGTACCCGGAACGGCGGATGCCTGATCGTCACGATCTGGATCGGATCTCGACGGATCACATGATCGTCCTGGGACGTTCCTGCAGCTTTGCCTGTGTGGTCAATACGAAAGCGTTGCAGGAATTGGGAATGCTTGAAGCTTCGCACCTGTCGGAAGCCGTGTCTGTAGAAGTGAACGCGGAAGGGCATCCTACCGGCATTTTTCTCGGGGAGGCGACGCATCTGGTCTATTCGAAAATGCCCCGGCTGGGCGTGGAAGGGATCAGGAAGGCAGTGCTTGCGGCCTGCCGGGATTATGTGCGGGCCGGGATCACGTCCGTGGATACGGACGACTTTGAATTGACAAGGGCCGGCACGTTTCGTCAGATCCTGCAGGTTTATTCTGAACTGGATAAAACCGGGCAGCTGCCCCTTCGTATCAATCAAATGCTCTATCTGCCCACGTGGGAACTGCTGGAGGATTTCCTGACGACAGGATACAGGACCGGTGACGGTTCACCTTTCTTTCGGATCGGCAGTTTCAAACTGCTGACGGACGGCTCCCTGGGGACGCGGCGGGCGGCCTTGATGGAACCCTATGCCGATTCAGCGGAATCAATGGGGTCCGTGATGCACAGCCAGAAGGAACTTTCGGCACTGATGCGGCGGGCTTTTGAAAGCGGTCTGGATCTGGTCGGTGATGGCATCGGTGATCGAGGGATCTACATGCTTTTAAAGGCCTATGAACCTCTTGTGAACGAAAATCCCGGAAAGGATCTCCGATTTTGCATCGATCATTCACAGATCACCACCGAGGGCATCATCGAGGAATATAAGCGCCTGAATGTGATCGGTGGCTGTGAATTGGTCTTTGTGGCATCGGACATCGATATCGTGGAGGACCGGGTGGGTATGCATCGAGCTTCTCTAGCCTACAACTGGAAGCGCTTCTATGATATGGGCATAACGGTGACCGCCGGGTCCGACAGTCCGGTGGAGCCTTTCGAACCGTTGCTTGGAATCCATGCTGCGGTGAACCGAAGAAATTGGTCGGGAAAGCCGGCGGGGGGCTGGCTGCCTGAACAGCGCCTTAGCGTGGAACAGGCTGTTCGAGCCCTGACCACGGGTTCAGCCTATGCGGCCCGGGAGGAACATCTGAAAGGAACGCTGGAAGTCGGGAAATATGCCGATGCGGTCGTCCTTTCCGAGGACATTTTCCGGATCGATCCGGATCGGATCGACCAGACAGCCGTCCTGATGACGATCGTGAACGGTCATGTTGCATGGGAAGAGCAGGCAAGGATGTTGTTGATGGCAATGCCCAGGCCCAAAAGGCCATAGAACATAGGCATCACGGAAACGGAGCTGTCGTTGACCAGGGCAGCGGCCAGAAAACCGATGATACCGAAAAAGATGCCGCTGCCGGCGAAGGTCAGGAAATCATCGCCGAAAATCGCCTTGCGGTAGAGCCGGGCACTGGTGAACAGATAGATACCGAAAAGAGACAGCAGAGCCAGCAAGGAAATGACGCCCGTGCCGACGGCTGCGCCCAGGTACATGTTGTGGGGCTTGTCGACCACGATATCATAGGTGGCTCTGGTGGAATACTTGCCGGCGTAATCTTCCTGAGGGAAGGCGGCACAATAGGTGTCGGCACCGGTTCCCAGCAGAAGTGTCTGTTTCAGGAGAGGAAAACTTCTGGACCAGATGTAGCCGCGCCAGGAGCCGAAATCCGGGTTGTTTTCAAAGCCGATATGTTCCACAGGATACAGATCCACAAGTCGTCCCATCCGATTGCGGTACAGGATATCTTCCGCTGTAACGACGAAATCCCACGTGACTCCGGGCGTGTGGAGGCTGATGGCGGAGGTTCCTGTGGCGGAGGTTCCGATGACAGGTCCCATCGACACCGTGAGGTAGGGTCGGTAGCGTACATCATCCAGGGCGTATCGATTTGATGCAGCGTCTTGCACTGTCGGCAGTTCTTCCAGCGAGATGGGGCGACCTTCTTCGTCAAGCACTGCAAATCCTGTGAGCATGCCTTCCGGGTTTCTCTCCGGTGCAATGGTCAAGGGACGTCCGTTCAGACTCAGCGCGATGCGCTCCGGCGCAGTGTCGAAGTAGTCGATCACGGGCATCACCGAGCCGGCTTCCGTCTGCGTCAATGTGCCCGGATCCACGGGTTCTTCCTGGGCTGTGGCGCCCGTCACGCTTCGGTATGCGCCCATGAGCTCCGGCATCCAGCGGTCGGCCGTGACGCCGGCCACCAGGCCCGTGATCAGGAACAGGATGAACAATGGCCGCACCCACTCCAGCAGCTTTTTGTTCAGCAGGATCAGACCGGTCAGTCCAATAATGCCCAGTCCGAAAAGCCCGCCGGAAGAAGCGGAGCCGATCAGGTTGTAAATGAGCAGGGCGAACAGGCAGGCCAAGCCAGCCTTTTTCGCGGCGGATCCTTCTTTTCCCCGGTTCCAGGCACGAATGAACAACATGCCGAACAGGGGGATGAGCAGCGTAAGGTAGAAGGATACGTAGTTAATATTGTAGACTGTTTGATAAATTTCCCGGTTTTGGAACGTAAATTTGAGAAAGGGTTCACCCTGCTGCGCAGCAGCGTCGATGCTTTCCCAAAGGGTCACGCCGGAAGGTCCGGGGGTATTGGGCACCAGCAGTTTCTGTCCCAGGGCTGTGCGAAAGAAATCCTTGTCCAGCGCCTGGCTCAGTCCGAGCAGACTCAGCAGTCCGCTGGTGGCCGCCAGCGGCCAGAGAAAAAGTCTTACATGTTTTTCGGTGCGCACAGAGTTGATGATGTAAAATAAAAGGAGCATGTAGCAGAGCAGGACCAACGTCCCTTCAAAGCGGTCGTTCCAGCCCAGCAGAGCAAATGCTTTGTACTCAGAAAATTGATAGGAAGCCGTCACACAGAGGGCATAGACGGCCATGGGCAGGTAGGCAAAGCTGCGGCGTACGGCAAAGGATTGTGTCGTGACCCGGTAGAGCAGAAGGATCAGGACCGCCACAGCGCAGAGGAGGATGGCAAGCATTTTGTAGTAGCTGAAGAAATCGAGAATGGAAGAGCTGTCAGTCTGCGGGGTCCAGAAAAACTGACTCATGGGGCGGGTGTAGGTGTGCATCCGCACGATCAGGATCACGAAGGAAGAAAAGAAGATGGCTGGCAGCAGCTGCCCACTACCGGAAGGTTCGTCGATCCCTGGAGCATGACTCATAGACAGAGCGTAAGGAGCGCCGTCTTTTCCCACCGATACAGGGGATTCCGGCTTCGTTGGGTTCTTTTTTCGCTCCCGGATATTTTTTGTTTTTTGCTTCATGAACGTCCCTCCTTGCAATGTCAGTGTAGCACATTGAAAAAAGTAAGACAATCCGCAGTAACAGGGCCATAAACGGGACTGTAACAGTTAGACATGTTTGAGAGTGTATGTTATAATTTTCCTTGTCGAATAGCTGGATGATAAGGTGTAAACATTTCTTTTTTTCCTTGAGCGGACCGGAAGGATACGATGACAAAGAGGACGAAAATCGCATTACTGCTGGTGCTGGATGTTGCGGCGATCAGTCTGGTGTACATCGCAGCGTTATTGCTGCGATTTGAATTTGCCGCTTCAAACCCACAGTTTCAAGGATATCTGGCAGTCTGTCTCGATTCTCTGGTTTGGCTTGTAGCGATCAAGATCGGCGTGTTTGCGGGCATGGGGCTTTATAACAGTCTGTGGAAGTATGCCAGTATGGATGAGCTGGTTCGGATCGTGGTCTCCGCATTCGTCGCCAATGCTTTTGCCGTTGCGTTCTTAACGATCGCAGGCCATAGCCTGCCGCGCAGCGTTTATTTTATCGCCCTGGTGCTGGACATGGCTGCCATCGGAATGATCCGCCTGTCCTACCGCTGGGCCAGAAATCGATACAGCTATCAGCGCCTTGGCAATGGAAAGCGCGGCGGACTTGCCGATTATATAAAAAGCAGAAATTCTGCCTACAACAAGCGCATTATGGTCATGGGCGCGGGCGATGCCGGCGCCGCTCTGATCAAAGAAGTTCGCCAGCATCCGGACCAGCGGCAGCAGGTCGTCGTTGCGGTGGATGACGATAAAGAAAAGCTGAACCAGCGAATTTATGGTGTCCGGATCGCCGGGAGCCGCACCGACATTCCGCGCCTTGCCAAGAAATATGACGTGGACGAAATCGTGATCACCATGCCCAGCGTCAGTCAGTCACGGGTACGCGAGATCTTGGAAGAATGCAACAAGACACAGTGCAAAGTTAAGATCCTGCCCGCTTACATCGACCTGATCAACGAGAAGGTGAGCATCAAAGCGCTGCGGGACATTCAGATCGAAGATTTATTGGGCCGGGATTCCGTTCAGGTGGATATGGAGGAGATCTGCAGCTATCTGGAAGACAAAGTGGTTTTGGTGACCGGTGGTGCCGGATCCATCGGAAGTGAATTGTGCCGCCAGATCGGCAGGTACCAGCCTCGGCGTCTGATATGCATCGATTTTAACGAAAATGCGATCCACGAATTTTCTGCAGAGATCGCAGCAAGATACCCCGAAATCGAATTCGTACCCATTTTGGCTTCTGTTCGGGATGTTGCCCGCATGCGGGCAACGTTCAAACAATACAAGCCTCAGGTGGTATTTCATGCTGCTGCCCATAAGCACGTGCCGCTCATGGAAAGCAACCCACGGGAAGCGATCATCAACAACGTGCTGGGAACCAAGATCGTCATGGATGCGGCAGAAGAACATCTGGTGGAGAAATTCGTCATGATCTCCACAGACAAGGCTGTGAACCCCACTAATGTCATGGGTGCGACGAAGCGGATCGGCGAAATGCTGCTTCAAGAGCGGAGCAAGAAGTCCTTCACCTGTTTTGCTACTGTTCGCTTTGGCAATGTGCTGGGTTCCAACGGCAGCGTTATTCCTACATTCCGGAGGCAGATCGCTGCCGGAGGCCCGGTTACAGTCACACACCAGGATATCTGCAGATACTTCATGACCATCCCGGAAGCGGTGCAGCTGGTGATCCAGGCCGGCGCCATGGCCGCTGGCGGAGAAATCTTCGTTCTGGACATGGGCGAGCCGGTCAAGATCCTGGATCTGGCGGAAAAGTTGATTCTGCTGTCCGGATTCGAACCTTACGAAGACATAAAGATCGAGATTACCGGCCTGCGACCCGGTGAAAAACTTTTCGAAGAACTCCTGCTGTCCGAAGAAGGACTTCAGAATACGGCACATCACAAGATTTTCGTGGGACATCCAACGCCTGCCAGCGACAGACTTCTGGAGCTTCTGACAGAGCCTGGAAAACTGGAAGCGACGATACGGGGGATCAGCGCCCTGCCCGATCGGCAGGTACGAACCTGGCTCCGGGAAATGGTTCCCAATTACATGACGACGCCCAACGGACATTACGAAATATAGCTTATTGCGGTGCTTAGCCTATCAAAGGGCAAGGAGTATCAAATGAATCGTTTTATCGAAATGGACAGGTCGATGTCCGGATTGGATCCCGAAGCGATCCGAGACATGCAGGAAGCTGCGGACCGGGCTTTCACGCGCTTGCATTCGAATCAGGAGAACTTTACCGGATGGGTGGATCTTCCGGAAAACTATGATCGGGACGAGATCCGGCGAATCCGAGCCGCAGCACAAACGATCGCGCACCAGTGCACTGCGTTGGTGGTGATCGGCATAGGCGGCTCCTATCTGGGCGCCCGGGCGGCCTATGAGCTGCTGACGGGCAGCTTTGCGCATCTGCTTCCCCAGAAAAATCCGAAACTCTTCTTTGCGGGGCAGAACATCAGCGCTGCATATCACAAAGAATTGATGGAAGTCTTGGCGAATCAAGAGGTCTGCCTCTGTGTGATCAGCAAGTCCGGTACAACTGCCGAGCCCTCCATCGCCTTTGCCTTGCTCAAGGACGCCTTGATCCAACGGTATGGCAAAGAGGAAGCCGCCCGGCGGATCTATGCCATCACCGATGCGTCCAAAGGCGTGTTGCGACAGGAAGCCGAAGCGGAAGGCTATGTAAGCTTTATAGTCCCAGACGATATTGGCGGCCGCTACTCTGTTCTGACTCCTGTGGGCCTGCTGCCTTTGGCAGCAGCCGGATTTGATCCGGAAGAATTTCTGTCCGGAGCACTAAGCGCCCGTCAGGATCAGGTACTCATGGGCCAGGCCAGGGAGTATGCCATCGGGCGGAATATCCTTTATAAAAATGGAAAGCACATTGAAATTTTCGAATCCTACGAGCCCCGATTTTCATACTTTTCGGAATGGTTGAAACAGCTTTTTGGCGAGAGCGAAGGAAAGGGAGGAAAGGGCATTTTCCCCGTAAGCCTCAACTTCAGCTCTGATCTGCATTCCATGGGACAATTTCTGCAGGAAGGTACCTCCTGCTTTTTCGAGACGATCCTGGATGAATGCCAACCGGCTGCGGACCTTCGTGTTCCGGATTCCGCCGGACCACCGCTCGCCGGAAAAAGTGTCAATGCCGTCAACCGGGCAGCATTGGAGGGGGTGGCTGCAGCGCACCGTCAGGCTGGGATCCCCATGTTCCGCTTTCGATTGAAAGAAAAAATCTCTCCACAAATCGTAGGACAGGTGGTATACTTCTTCGAGACGGCTTGCGCTCTGTCTGCATACATGATGGGTGTGGAACCCTTCGACCAGCCCGGAGTGGAAGCCTACAAAAGGGAAATGAGAGAGAGATTATAACCAAAGGGGAAAACGAATGAAGAAAAATAAAATAGCTGTCACATTTTTGCTGGTGTTTACCTTGGCCACGGCAGTGATGGTGCCGATTCGCCATGTGTTTGCCAAGGTGGGGGGCAGCACGGTATTCGAAGCCGAGGAACGTCTGCTGGACGAAATGACGCCGATCACTGTAGACGAGGACAGTCCTTTCTATGAGGTATTCCAGAGCAAGGATCGTGTCAATTTTCTGCTCATGGGTGTCAGTGACGGTATGTCCGATACGCTGATGCTGGTCAGCTATGACCTAGTCAATCAGTACATCAATATGATTTCCATTCCCCGGGACACCTTCTATTTCCGGGATGGATATTCCAACTATGCTTTCCATAAGATCAATTCCATCTATCATTCCGAGGGTGTCACGGCGGTGGCCGAAGCCATATCGGAGACTCTTTACGGCATGCCGATTCATTATTATGCGATCGTGGAATACGAAGATATCCGTAAAGTGATGGACGTGATCGGAGGCGTAAAGGTGAACATTCCCTTCTATATGAAGTACATCGATTCCACGAAAGGCAAAGAGCTGTATATCGATATTCCTGCGGGCGAACAGACCATCGACAGCAGCAATGTGATCGAATTTCTGCGCTTCCGAAAGACGAATCCAGCCTTTGCAAGGCAAGGGTACAAGAGCTACGAAGCCGGGGATATCCAGCGGATCCAGACACAGCAGGCGTTTGTCAAAGCCGTGCTCAAGGAATGCCTGAAGATGGGAAATCTGAAGGACATCGCCAAGGTGACACTCCAGAATGTGGAGTCCGATCTTACGTTTGCAATGGCCGGAAAGCTGGCGCTCAAAGCCATGAGCGGTTTGTCTTCGGAAAACGTCAGCGCCTATACCTTGCCCGGCAGGGATAAAATGATGCACGAACTTTCCTTCTGGGTGGCCGACGAAGAAAAAGTGGGAGAAATGCTCATGGAAATCTATTCTTTGGAGGTCGAAACCACCACGGAAGGGGCTATCGGAACTCCTTCGGGCGAGCCGGAGGAAGAATAACGTAGGAGCCGAATCCTTGCATTTGGGCCAATCTCCAAAATTTAACTAAAAAACGGACGGATTTTTGTTTCCGTCCGTTAATTTTTGTCGAGACTTTGATTTGTGTTTTGCACACAAAAAAAATGACTAAAAACTGTTGACAATCAACGAATATTCTACTATTATTAGGTTTACTATTTGACTTTTCCCGGACGAATTCACGGCCGGGTATAATCAAAATCAAGAAGAGGTGTGAAAATGAAAACAAAAAAAATCCTGACACTTGTTTTGGCAATGGTCATGATCATGAGCCTGGCCCTCACCGGCTGTGGCGGCGGCGGCGGCGAGACCGGTGGCGACGAAACCTATAAGATCGGTGTCATCGCCCCCCTCACCGGAAGCGTTTCCGTCTACGGGATCGCTGTAAAGAACGCAGCTGTGATGGCCAAAGAAGAGATCAATGCAGCCGGCGGCATCGGCGGTAAAATGGTCGAGCTGGTCATCATGGACGACAAAGGCGACTCCACCGAAGGCGTCTCCGCGTTCAATAAGCTGGTCAGCGACGGCATTACCGTGGTCCTCGGCCCTGTCACATCCGGTGTTACCGGAGCGGTCACCAGCATTGCCAACAGCGAAGGCATCGTGATGCTGACGCCTACATCTACAGCCGATACCATTACCACAGAATCCGATTATGTGTTCCGTTCCTGCTTCAAGGATTCCTATCAGGGAATCATGGGCGCTAAATTCCTGTCCGAAAACGGCTACACCAAGACAGCCGTCCTGTATTGTGCAGGCGACACCTATTCCAAGGGTCTCCGTGACGCATTCGTCGCTGCAGCTCCGGACTATGGTATCGAAGTGGTCGTAGATGAAGCCAGCTCCTCCATGGATGATACGGACTTCACCACTCAGGCGACCAAGATCGCTGCTGCAGGTGCAGATTCTCTGTTTGCGGCCTACTACTACAACGCAGCCGGCCCCTACATCATTCCTCAGACCAGAGCAACCGGATTCACCGGCGCTGTCATGGGTCCTGACGGATTTGACGGAATCGTGCCCGACTACATCACCGGCACCATGGCCGACTACAACAACGTATTCTTTACGAATCACTATTCCACAGAATCCGAAAGCGAAATCGTTCAGAACTTCATCACGAACTATAAAGCTGCTTACGGAGAGACCCCCAATGCGCTGGCCGCACTGGGCTATGACGGAATTTACATGCTCTTCAAGGCCATCGGCGAAGCCGAAAGTACTGAAGCCGCGGCAGTCAAGGCTGCTCTGGACGGCATGGAATTCGAAGGAGTCACCGGTACTTTCGTACTGGATGAGAGCGGTACTCCGGAAAAATCTGTTGCGATCATCGAACTTTTCGAAGACGGCGACAGCGTAAGCCAGAAGTTCAACAAGACGCAGAACTAGTTAAGACGTGCACCCTTTCACAGGGGCAAACAATATGCTAGAATAGAGAGGCGCGAAACGACAGCAATGCCTTCGTGCCTCTCGTTTTCCTTGTAAAGGGCAGCGCCGGCCCTTCCGAAACGGCGCGCCGCAAAAAAGAATACCACGAAAGGCGGATTCGAAATTGAGCGAGTTCATACAACAAGCCATCAACGGACTTCGGATGGGCAGTGTCTATGCATTGATCGCACTGGGTTATACCATGGTCTATGGGATCATCCGACTGATCAATTTTGCCCACGGAGACTTTATCATGGTGGGTGCCTATACGATGATCTTTGTCATCCCGGTGATGCTGGGCTTTGGGCTTCCGGCCTGGACAGCTGTGGCTGCAGCGGTGATCGTTGCCTCTGCCGTGGGTGTCACCACAGAGGCGGTGGCCTACCGGCCTGTGCGAAAAAAAGGCACACGAATGTCGGCTTTGATCACGGCCATTGCCATGAGTCTTTTTCTGGAGAATCTGGCACAAGTATTATTTACGTCTAATCCACGGGTCATCAAGGCTTCGATTTTCAGCCTGCCCGCTGTTCAGATAGGCGCTGTCAAGATCGACGGCACCACGCTGGCTACCATTGCGATCGCAGCGGTCACTATGGTGGGTCTGCAATTATTCATTCATAAAACGAAAATGGGACGGGCCATGCGGGCCGTTTCCGAAGATAAACAAGCTTCCATTCTCATGGGGATCAACGTCAACCGGACGATCACCCTCACCTTTGCCATCGGCTCGGCCCTGGCTGCGGTAGCCGCGCTCATGTATTGCGCGCAGTATCCTTCCGTAATGCCCACCATGGGGTCCATGCTGGGCTTAAAAGCCTTCGTGGCCGCGGTATTGGGCGGGATCGGCATCATGCCCGGCGCCATGCTGGGAGGGCTGACCATCGGCCTGGTCGAATCTCTTTCCAAAGCCTACAGTGCAACGCTCACCGGCGGGATCATCACGTCGGCGTTTTCCGATGCGGTGGTCTTTGGGATCCTGATCATCGTTCTGTTGGTGAAGCCGGCCGGTATTCTGGGGAAGAACCAAGGGGAGAAGGTGTAGCGATATGAAGATGCCTCAAGAAATCAAAAAAGCATCCACTCTGAACCTGATCGCCATCGCGATCCTTCTCGGCGTTATCGCCTGGCTGGGCTTCACTCAAGTGTTTTCCTCCTACATTGTAGGAATATTTTGGCTTTCATGTATTGGAATCATTATGGCCACCTCGCTGAATCTGACCAACGGTTTCCTGGGCCAGATGGCCCTGGGTCACGCAGGATTCATGCTCATTGGCGCTTATACATCGGCGCTGCTGTCTCTGGCTATGGTTCGGGCGGATGTGTTGGCCGGTGACGGCATGCAACAGTTGCTTCGATTTATCATCTGCCTTGTGGCATCGGCGCTCCTGGCCGGACTGTTCGGCATTCTGGTAGGCATTCCGGCGCTTCGTCTTCGGGGGGATTACCTGGCGATCATTACGCTCGGCTTCGGAGAGATCATCCGGGTCGTCATCCAAGGCATTCCTTGGGCTGGCGCAGACGGGCTGGGCCAAGGTTCGGCAAGTCCGGTACTTTACAAGACCGGTTTGGGCTTCAACAATACAACGAAATCCCACTACATGTTTTTCATCGCATTGCTCACAGTGCTCTGTGTAGCCGTGATCCTGACGTTTATCCGGTCCCGTTTCGGACGGGCCATCATCTCTATTCGCGACGACGAGATCGCCTCGGCAGCCAGCGGCATCGACACCACGTTTTACAAAGTGATGGGTTTTGCCTTTTCGGCCATGTTTGCAGGCATCGCAGGATCGATCTTTGCTGCCTGCTATTCTTCCCTCAACACAGGAAACATGGGCTTTATGGCTTCGGTCAACTATTTCGTGATGGTCGTGTTCGGCGGAATGGGTTCCATTACCGGCTCCATTGTCGCTGCTATCGGACTGACAACGCTCAACGAAGCGCTGCGCTCCTTTGACGAGTACCGGATGCTGGTTTATTCCGTAGTGCTGGTCCTGATGATGATCTTCCGGCCGACAGGCCTGATGGGCACATACGAATTCTCCCTGACCAAGATCCTTGGCCGCCTCCGGGGCAAAGGCCCCGGGAAGAAGCAGGAAGAGGAGGTGCAGGCATAATGGATAACGGCACACGGCTTTCAACAGACAGAGAAACGCCTTTGATCAAAGTCAGCCACCTGGGCATCACCTTCGGCGGTCTTCGGGCTGTCAACGATTTCAATCTGGAAATCGGAGAAAATGAACTGGTAGGTCTGATCGGTCCCAACGGCGCAGGAAAGACCACACTCTTCAGGTTGATTATGG
>DPKU01000026.1 GCA_003542355.1 Clostridiales bacterium
ACGGATCCGACGGATTTATGGCTGAAGCGAGAACAACATTGGATTCGGTCAGCGCGATTGGAGCGGCGGATATCAAAATGCTAGGTGACCTGCTGCCGGAAGTAACGAACAGGCTCGGAGATACGACTCGCGGGAAACAGACAGGTTATCCCGGATTGGACGCGGTGACGGGGGGATTCCGTGAAGGCCATCTCGTGATCATCGCAGCTCGACCGGGAATCGGGAAGACGGCGCTGGCTTGCAACATCTCGGCGAACATGTGCAGAACGGGATTGGCGTGTGCCTACTTCTCGATTGAAATGAGTGCGCTGGAGATCGCAGAGAGGATCAATCTTTCTGAAGCGATGGTAGACAAATATAAGGCGCAGAAGGATCCGAACCTTGCAAGGTTGGTCACAAACGCACAGGAAAAGGTATGGAACTGGAAGCTGTGCATCGACGATCGAGGCAGCTTATCCGTCGATCAGATTGTCTCAAATGCGTACCAATACAAACAACGGGCAGGATCGCTGGATTGTATCTTTGTAGATTATCTGCAGCTCATGAGGCTGCCCGGAGGAAAGAACGACAGCAAGAACGAACGGATCGGCGAAGCAACGAGGGGATTGAAAGTTTTGGCGAAAGAAATAAAGTGCCCGGTAGTAGCGCTCGCACAGCTGAACAGAAATGCAGACGGGCGGCGACCCACGATAGCGGATATACGCGACAGCGGGAATATAGAGCAGGATGCGGATCTGATACTGCTACTGCACAGAGAGCATGAACAGTCGGAGCAAGCAACGCTGATTATCGGCAAGAACAGGCACGGGGCAACGCGGGATATCCCTATGCTGTGGAAACATGAATGGACGCGATATCTGGAAACAACCCGAATGAAATAATGAATGCTGAGATAGCAGCATCCAATACTTCTGAACCGGAATAAGTAAAACAAACCGTTCAAAAAATCAAATGAAGAAAGGAGGTAAGCCTTGGAAGTAATCAAAGAAATTGGATTTGACTGGACGGCACGCGATACCAGAGGGTACTTCACGACCAACATGAAACGAGAGGTACGGAGAATGACCGGTTTTGCAGACACAAGACCGGACGAAGTAACCATTATCAAGGATCCAAAGACCAATGGCGGATATCTGGTTGCGCTCGTTCCGAAGGCGTGGTTCAGCGTTAAGCCACCGAGGAAAAGAACGTTGACTGACGAGCAGAGGGTTATTATCTCAAAAAGAATGTTAGAAATCAGAAAAAACAAGAATTAGGGTAAATATAAACTTGATGGACGATCACACGGATTTGACAAGGTTTTCACGTGAATTACTTGGGTTTTTTAACAAACGAAAGTGACAGCCACCGGGCTGGGGAAATATTTGAAATGATATCAGCCAATTTGATGTGAAAACAGATGCTGCGGAACAATTGAGTGAAAATTGAAAGGGGAAAATGAATGTCAGAAGATAAAAGAACTATAATTCGCATCCCTCGTATGCGTACACTTTCTGAAGTGTATGCCTACATCAAGGAAGCGGATCCTAATACGGCAATCTCAGCCAACTATGTTCGTTGCCTAATTATATCAGGGAAAATACCGCGAGTGAAAATGCGGCAAGAAGTATCTGATCGATATCGATCTGCTGCAGGACTATCTGGTAAAATGCATGGATGGGAACGGCTAAATTCCACGATAAACATCAGAAAAGAACTTGATTGTAGGTTCGATAAGAGCGAACATGTCAAATGACAGAAGAAGGGAGGATGCGGATCCAATGGCAACGATTACGGAACGAAACAGCGAGTATCTGATCATGGTGAGCGAGGGCTACGGTATGGATGGCCGACAGAAGCGAAAGCTCATGACATAGCGCCCTGAACCCGGTATGACGAAGCGACAGATCAAGGAAGAGCTCACCCTGCAGGCGGCGTTGTTCGAGAGGAAAGTACGCTCAGGGCAGGTGCTGGATGGACACGTGACATTTGCGGAGTTTGTGGATCGCTGGAGACGCGACTACGCAGAACCGAACCTCGCACCGAAGACACTTGTTCGATATGATGATCTGCTTAAACGCATCCTCCCGGCGATCGGACACATCCGGCTGGACAAGCTTCAGCCGCATCACCTGGTGGCATTCTACGCCAGCCTGCATTACGCTGAGAATCAAAGCGGGGTCTCGTTCAAAGCAACGCCTCATCTGCTTTCAGCATTCGAACTATCCGGCATAACGCGACAGGCACTGGCAGACGAAGCAGGATGCCACGTGAACACGATATACCGCTTGATCAGGGTCAGGGAGTGGATACCCGAATCGCACAGGAAGCCTGCAATATACTTGGCATTTCTTTTGAGGATGGGATCGAATCCACAAAACCGATAAAACAGTTAGCGGGGAAGACAATCAACCACCACCATCGATTGATTTCAGCTCTCCTCAATCAGGTAGTTTTCTGGCAGGTGATTTCCGACAATCCGACGCGAAGAGTGAAACCGCCGAAGTTCGAGCGCAAAGAAGCGAAACACTTTGATGAAGAGCAGACCGCGATGCTTCTTCGCCTGTTGGATAACGAACCATACCAGAATCAGGTGATGATACGGTTCTTCCTGCTCAGCGGCTTACGCCGCGGAGAGCTATGTGGACTGGAGTGGAAGGATATCGACTTTAAAAAACAACATGATCACCATTTGCCGGACGTCTCAGTATCTCTCCGGCAAAGGCATTTTCACAAAAGGCACAAAAACGGATTCCTCCGTTCGTACGATCAAGCTGCCGGAGCAGGCTTTCGAACTGCTGAAGGAACATCGCAAATGGCAGAGAAAGAAGCGAATCGCGGCGGGTGATCGATGGATAGAAAGCGACCGAATTTTTGTACAGGATGATGGCTTTCCGGTTCATCCGGACAGCATATCAGGTTGGTTTCACGATTTCATCTCGCGTACCGACCTACCGCAGATCTCGATACATTCCTTGCGGCACACAAACATCACTCTTCTACTC
>DPKU01000119.1 GCA_003542355.1 Clostridiales bacterium
GCGGAGAAACCGCCTTAAAAGGGCAGAACAAACCCTATTTTGAACGCATGCTGCTACAGCGTATCCGAAGAGTTCTAAAGGACTACAGCGGCTGTCAGGCTGAACGGCTCGATGGACTGATCTTTGTCCGAACCCCCGAAGCCGTCAGCAAGGAAGACCTGCTGCGTCGGGTTGGACATGTATTCGGTGTGGATTCCATCAGCCCTGCCTGGGAACTGAACATTCAAGGCTTGACGGATCAGGAGGCATTGGAGCAGGTTGGTATGGCTGCCGTAGCGTGGATGGCGGGTGTGGCGGAAGCCGGATCGGCAAAGACATTTAAGGTCGAGGCCAAAAGAGCGGACAAACGCTTTTCGATCCAGTCTCCTCAGATCGCAAGTATCATTGGGGGAAAGATCCTGCGCGGCAGCAAAGTATTCACTGTGGATGTCCATCATCCGGATTGTGCTCTGCACACGGATTTCAGGAGGGGTTTCGCCTACATCTACGACGAGATCATATCCGGTTACGGAGGCTTGCCCCTTGGCACCAACGGAAAAGGGCTGGTCCTTCTTTCCGGCGGCATCGATTCGCCGGTAGCCGCGTTTTTGATGGCGCATCGCGGAATGCTCATCGAAGCGGTGCATTTTCATTCCTTTCCATACACTTCTCAGCGGGCCTGGGAAAAAGTGAAGGATCTGGGCGGGATCCTGACAGTCTATTGTGAGCGTATCCGCATCCACAGCATCAACCTGCTTCCGATCCAAGAGCAGATCGCAGAAAAATGTCCTCCGGAACAGATGACACTTCTGGTTCGGAGGTATATGATGAAGATCGCCCGAATCATCGCAGAGCAAACGGAATGCAATATGCTGATCACCGGAGAAAATCTGGGGCAGGTAGCCAGTCAGACCGCAGAAGCCATCGTTGTGACGGATCATGCCGCCGGCATGCCGGTGATGAGACCGCTCATCGCCATGGACAAGGTGGATATCATGGAGACGGCCCGTCAAATCGGCACGTACGAGACCTCCATTCTGCCTTACGAAGACTGCTGTACCGTGTTTTTACCCAAGCATCCGACAACGCGTCCCAGACTTCAGGATATCCTCACTTCGGAAGCGCTGCTCGACGATGCTGAACTGATTCGCCTGGCGTTGGACTCCGAGGAAATCGTCACACTGCAGCCCAGAGATGAGTTGTAATTAACCCTTGCAAAAGGATTCAAAAGGTGGTTTAATGATAATCGTGCGGCGTTTGTCATTTATTTATCAAACTACCGCACTGCTTCCAGGGTCACAATAAGGACACTTCTATGTCCTATGGTATATAACAAGGAGGATAAACATGAACTTTCAACTGACGAAAGAGCAAGAGTTTGTACGGAAGATGGTGCGGGAATTTGCCGAAGCCGAAGTAGAACCCATTGCTGCCGACATCGACAAGGAACACAGATTTCCTGTCGAGAATGTGGCAAAAATGGGCAAGCTGGGCTTGCTCGGCGTGCCGTTTCCCAAGGAATGGGGCGGCGCAGGAAGTGATCACATTTCCTATGCGATCACCGTAGAAGAGCTCTCCAGAGTCTGTGCCACCACGGGCGTCATCTGTTCTGCTCACACCTCGCTTTGCGCATGGCCCATCTGGACCTACGGCAACGAGGAGCAGAAAAAGAAGTATCTTTCCGATCTTTGTACGGGCAAAAAACTCGGCGCTTTCGGACTCACGGAACCCAATGCGGGAAGCGACGCAAGTGCGACGCAGACCAAAGCCGTAGACATGGGCGACCACTGGCTGCTGAACGGAGCAAAAGTCTTTATTACCAACGGCGGCTATGCAGATGTCTTTGTGGTTACTGCAATGACGGATAAATCTGCGGGAACGAGAGGGATATCCGCATTTATTGTGGAAAAAGACTATGAGGGCTTTTCCATCGGAAAGACCGAAGACAAGATGGGGATCTGCGGGTCTTCCACAACAGAACTGATCTTCAAAGACTGTGTCGTACCCAAGGAGAATCTGCTGGGGAATATCGGCCAGGGCTTCAAGATCGCACTCTCTACGCTGGACGGCGGCCGCATCGGCATCGCCTCCCAGGCACTGGGAATCGCCCAGGGTGCTTTCGATGTGACAGTAGAATATATGAAATCCAGAAAGCAGTTCGGCAAACCGCTGTCGAGAATGCAGGCGCTGCAGTTCGATATGGCAGAAATGAAAACCAGGATCGAAGCGTCCAGGCTGCTGATCTACAGAGCGGCCAACATGAAGGACAAACACCTCCCTTATGGTCAGGAGTCTGCTATGGCGAAATATTTTGCAGCCGAAACGGCCATGTATGTCACCACCAAAGCGGTCCAGCTCCACGGCGGCTACGGCTACATGAGAGATTATCCGCTTGAACGTATGATGAGAGATGCGAAGATCACGGAGATATACGAAGGGACCACCGAGGTCCAGAAGATCGTTATCGCTGCTTCCATATTCAAATAGGCAGAGGGAGGAAGAAACATGAGAATCATTGTTTGTGCCAAGCAAGTTCCGGATACCAGCGAAGTGAAGATCGATCCGGTCAAAAAGACGATCATCCGCGAAGGTGTACCCAGTATTCTGAACCCGGACGATGCGAATGCGCTGGAAGAGGCGCTCAAGATAAAAGATCAATATCCCGACACGAAAATTTCTGTCGTAACCATGGGGCCGCCCCAGGCAAAGGACATGCTCATCGAGTGCATTGCTATGGGCGCGGACGAAGGCGTTTTGCTTTCCGACCGGGCCGTAGGCGGTTCGGATACATGGTCAACCTCAAATGCACTGGCTGCGACCATCCGCAAAATGGGTCCTTACGATCTGATCTTTGCGGGACGGCAGGCCATCGACGGCGATACGGCTCAGGTCGGACCTCAGATCGCAGAAAAGCTGGGCTTGCCCCAGGTGACCTACGTCATGGACTTTGCCATCGATTCCAATAAGAAGGATATCACTGTAAAAAGGCAGCTGGAAGACGGGTACGAAGAGATTCGGATCCAGGCTCCTTGCATGCTCACTGCGATCAAAGAGCTCAACACGCCGCGTTACATGACCGTGAACGGCATCGTGCACGCTTGCTCCCCGGAAGCAGACATCAAAGTGTGGAACGCCAAGGATGTGGAAGTGGATCTGAAAACGGTAGGTCTGGACGCTTCTCCCACCAACGTGTATCGCTCTTTTACTCCTGCACCCAAGCCCCCGGGCATCAAGCTGGAAGCAGACGGAGAAAAAGAACTTGCAAAATTACTGCTTCTCAAGCTGAAGGAAACGCATGCGATCTAACGCGCAAAAGGAGGAATCAAAATGGCTGTAAAAGTAATTAAAGATCTTTGTAAAGGCTGCACCCTCTGCGTCAAAGCTTGCCCGTTCGAAGCGATCGACATGGTGGAAAAGAAAGCCGTTATCAACGAAAAATGTACAAATTGTAACCAATGTGTTCCCGTATGTCCCTTTGATGCGATCATATCAGAGGAATCTGACCAGACCGTGGATCTGTCCGCCTACAAGCACATTTGGGTCTACGCAGAAACCAGAGGCGGCAAGCTCATGGGCGTTGCCAAGGAACTGATCGGAGAAGGGCACAGACTGTCCAGAGAGCTGAGCAGCGATACGAAAATCTATGCTCTGCTCGTGGGTGATGATATGAGTGCTCTGGCAAACGAATGCTTCGAGTACGGAGCGGACGGAGCGTACCTGATCGAAGATCCGATCCTAAAAAATTTCACGACAGACGGATATACGAAAGCGATCGTGGATGCGGTCAAGGAATATAAGCCGGAAATCGTCATTTACGGTGCGACACACATCGGCCGGGATCTGGCGCCCCGTGTGGCGGCCAGGCTCAATACAGGTCTCACCGCAGACTGTACACGGCTGGACGTGGATATCAAAACCTACATCGACTATGCAAAAAAGGAAACAACGCTGGATATCTCCACCTTGGATCCCAACGATCCGGACAAAGGGCTCAAGCAGACTCGGCCGGCATTCGGCGGCAATCTGATGGCGACCATCGTCTGCCCCCGGACCAGACCTCAGATGTCCACCGTGCGGCCCGGCGTGATGCAGAAAAGAGAACGGGTTCCCGGTGCTACAGGAGAAATTATCCGGATCAAACCCTCCATTATCGAAGAGGATATCCGTACGAAAATCATCAATATCGTAAAAGCGACCAAAGAAATGGTTTCTCTTACCGATGCAAAGATCATCTGTTCCGGTGGACGCGGACTTGGCGGACCCGAAGGATTCAAATTGATCAAGCAATTCGCCGACAAAGTTGGCGGCGTAGTAGGATCTTCCCGTGCGGCAGTAGATGCCGGATGGATCGATCACTCTCACCAGGTGGGTCAGACCGGAACGACCGTCAAGCCGGAAATTTATTTCGCCTGCGGTATCTCCGGAGCGATCCAGCATCTGGCGGGAATGCAGACTTCCAAGCTCATCGTGGCCATCAATAAGGATCCCGATGCGCCGATCTTCGGCGTAGCCGACTACGGCATCGTAGGAGATCTGTACAAAGTGGTCCCCCAGATCATCGAAGAGTGGGATAATGCGGAAGAACTGTTCGCCAAGGAACACAAGATCATCGACTAACGACAGGATGCAAAAGCTCCCTCAGAAAAGAGGGAGCTTTTTTCATGGGGATATCAGCGCTTGCTATGCAAAGGCTTTGTCCAGGGCCTGATAGAAATCGGCAATCAGATCATCCGGGTTCTCCAGTCCAACAGAAACGCGCATCATGCCGTCGTGGATACCCAGCGCCATCCGTTCTTCCCGGGTCAGCTCTGAATGGGAAGACGTGGCAGGATGGGACAAGGTGGTCCGAAAACCGCCCAGTGTCGGTGCATATTGGGCCAGCTTCAGATGCTTGAGCATGCGGCTCATTTCGGGCTTGCAATCCGGCCCCAATTCGAAGCTCAGCATGCCGCCAAAACCCTTCCCTTCAAAAAGTTTCTTTGCAGTCTCGGTCTGAGGATACCCGGGGACCGTGGGATAGTTGACTTTTGTCACACGGGGGTGCCTGGCCAGGGCGTTGGCCAGCTTGTCTGCATTGGAGGTGTGGCGATCCATGCGCAGATCCAGCGTTCGCAGGCTGCGGAGCACCAGCCAGGAATTGAACGTACCGCCGGTGCCGCCGTATAAGTGCTGCAGCAATTCGATTCGGTCCACCAATTCTGCTTTTCCGCTCACAGAGCCCAGAAGGGCGTCCGAATGGCCGTTCATGAATTTCGTAAGGCTTTCGATCACCAGGTCGGCGCCTTTGTCCAGACAATGGATCAGATAGGGCGTTGCAAACGTATTGTCCACGATGAGCAGTGCACCGTTTTCGTGGGCGATCTTGGCGATCGCTTCCACGTCCACGATTGCGATCTTCGGGTTGCTCACCGTTTCGGTGTACAGCACTTTGGTGTTTGGTTTGATTGCGCTTCGCACAACTTCGGGATCAGTAAAATCGATATAATCCACTTCGATACCAAATTGCGTGTGATAATGATTGAATAGCTCTATGCTTTCTCCGTACAGTGTTTCACCGGCCAGCAGGTGATCTCCGGACTTCAGACAAGCCATGAGCGGTGTGTGGATGGCCGCCATGCCCGAGGAGAAAATCAGGCTCTTCTCGCTGTGCTCCAGGGCGGAAATGGCGTCTTCCAGCATCCGTCTGTTGGGATTCCTGGTACGGATGTACGTAAAGTTCTTATCTTTATAGTTTTGCTCTACGTCTTCCAGATCCCCGGGCAGGATGAATGCCGTGGTCAAGAACAAAGGAGCCGCTTCCGGATGCAGCTCCGAAGGAAAATCCATGCCGGAATACAATTGGATGGTTTCCGGGGAATACTGGTTCAGTTCATCTTTTGTTATCATAGTGTCCTCCTTGAATGATAGATGGGTAAGATTGGCAATTTATTGAAATGACAGGGTCTTATCGACGGAAGCCTTCACTGATTTCATGATGGTTCCTACAAAGGCGTCCTCTTCGAGGCTGGCCAGTGCGTCGATCGTTACACCGCCCGGGGACGTCATGGTGTCGATTCTTTGCAGCGGGTGATCGCCTGTCAGCTCGAGCATCTGAGCCGCACCCAGGGTATTTTTGATCGTGATGGCATAGGATTCCTCCCGGGAGAATCCGGTTCGTACGCCGGCTTGGATCAGTGCGTGCATCATCAGATACAGGTACATGGGACCGACGCAGCTGTAGGCCGTGAACAAATCGTACTTTGCTTCGTTCAGGAACATCACCTGCCCAAGAGCTTCCAGCATCCTTTGGATCAATTGCCGGTCCTCTGGACCAACATGAGCGTTTGCACAGGCGGCGGAAAATCCGTTCTGTGCTTTGATCAGCGTGTTGGGCATGATCCGTACGATCTTCTGTCCAGGGGCGGTATAAGAGGTCAGCGTTGCCAGATCCACACCAGCCACGATGGAAGCCAGGAGGATATCCTGATGTGCGGACAATATATCAGCAAGGCCTGCGCAGGCAGTGGCTGCATCCTGAGGGCGGACCGCCAGAAAGATCACGTCTGCAGAATGTGCCGATTTGGTGATGTCCTCCGCAGGTACGATGGAATAGGTGGTTTTCAGATGGATCAGGCGCTGGGGGACCACATCGCTTACGGATATGTGCTCCGGCGGAAACACGCCCTGCCGGAGCAATCCGCTGATGATCCCTTCGGCCATCTGGCCGCCTCCGACAAATAAAATCTTCTTGTCCATAGGACCCTCCTTGTAGAAAAGAATGATCGGAAGTGATAGTATAAACGATAGAGTGTTACAATAACAGGATAGCACCGTTGTCTGACGAAAGAAAGGAGAATTCAGCAATGCCCGACAAAAAGTCTGCCGGTTTCAACAGTCGACTGGGCCTGATGATGACACTGATCGGTGGGTCTGTAGGGACGGGAAATATCTGGCGTTTTCCCCGCATGGCAGCCCTGAACGGGGGAGGCGCCTTTGTTATTGCCCTGATCATCGCCAGCTTTATCGTGGCTTTGCCGATCCTCAATGCGGAGATGCTGCTGGGGCGGGCAACCCGGCATTCCGGGGCCGGTGCCTTCCGCGATTTCATCGGAGAAAAATACACCTGGATGGGCACCTTCATGGTGTCGGTCTGCATGCTGATCACGGCGTACTACATGGCAATACTGGGCTGGGTGTTTCGTTATATCGGCATGTCTCTCACCGGAAGCTACCTGGGCGAGGATCTGGCCCAGGTGTTTGACCGGACCGTCAACGGGAACCTGCTGACCTACATCTGGTTTGTGATACCCGTGCTCGTACTGGCGGTCGTTCTTTACAAGGGCATCGACAGCATCGAAAAGGTCAACATGTTTATGATACCGGCCCTGTTTCTGATCTGCGCCATCCTGGCGATTCGCGCCGTGACGCTGCCCGGTTCCCTGGAGGGCGTCAAATATTTTTTTAATATCGATTGGAATTATTTGGTCATTCCCACCACTTGGCTGAATGCGTTGTCCCAATGCTCCTGGTCCATCGGACCGGGGTTCTGTCTGACCTTGGCGTATGCGGTCTATACGCAGCCGAAGTCGGATCTGTCTTTGAATACATCGCTGCAGGTGTTTGGGAATCAGTCCTTTGCCATGCTCGCCGGACTCATGGTCCTGCCCGCTGTGTTTGCGATGGCCCCTTCCAGTGCAGAGGCCTATGCTGCCTGTGCTTCGGGGAATCAGGGGCTTACGTTCATCACGCTGACGGGGATGTTTCAGGACATGCCCGGGGGACGTGTTTTATCCGTGCTGTTCTTCACCGGACTGGCGTTTGCTGCCTTTACGTCGGCCATCGGCATGTGCAACGTGGGACAGACATTTTTGATGGATTTCGGGTGGAGTCGCAAAAAAGCAGTGATCGG
>DPKU01000011.1:0-3842 GCA_003542355.1 Clostridiales bacterium
GGAAGCGGTATCCGGGCTCATCGATCTGTTGGGGCTGCATCCCGATATGGCTGGAAGCTTCACTTCCGGCGCTACCATGGCGACTGCCGCAGCCCTGGCTGTTGCCAGAGAATGGGCCGCCCAAACCCAGGGCAAGACGGCCAACGACGGCGTTTACGGTCTGGAACGTCCTGTGATCCTGTCCGGTACGGCACATCCGTCAGTATATAAAGGCTTGTCCATACTGGGCCTTGGAAGAAACAGTCTTACCGTGGTGGATTCCATGGAAGGACGGGAAGCCGTGGATGTCGTAAAGCTGGAGCGGGCGCTTGCAGAAAACAAAGGCAAGCCCTGTATTGTGATCGCAAACATGGGCACTGCGAATTCCGGAGATGTGGACGACCTGAAGTCTATCGCTGCCTTAAAAGAAAAATATGACTTTTTCCTTCACGTGGACGGCGCCATCGGGATCGTCGCCGCTGCCTCAGATTTGTATAAGCCGCTTTTCGAAGGGATCCTCCAGACGGACAGCGTGACCATCGACTGTCATAAATGGCTCAATGTCCCCTACGATTCGGCCATTGCGCTTGTGCGGAAAGAATACAAAGAATATCAGTATCGGATCTATGCCCAGGAAACATCTGTCAAAGGAACGGTTTCGGAAGAGACAGACTTTACCAATCTCGGCAACGAAGGAAGCCGCCGTTTCCGTGCTCTGGCTGTTTGGATGTCGCTGATGGCTTACGGAAAGAAAGGGTATGCCGAGATGGTGGAGCGGGATTGCGCCATGGCAAGACTCTTTGCGGAGAAGCTGGAATCCTCCGGCGTCCTTCGCCTGATGGGGCCGGTGCGATTGAACGGATTTGCCTTTACATTCAATAAAGAACAAGTGAGCGAAGAGGAAATATTGGCGCTTAGGCAAAAGATTCGTCTGGACGGTGCTGCTTTCCTGAATCATTCCAAGATCTTCGGAGTGCCGGTACTGCGCTGCAGCCTCAGCAACTGGGCCATTCAGGAAAAGGATGTGGAGGTCGTTGCTTCCTCTGTGATCCGCTGTGCCGCAGAAATGATGGAGCAGGAGTCGGTTGCCAAATGATTTACAGACCTTTAGGAAAAACCGGCATGTTGGTCAGCATCGTCGGATTGGGCGGAGAATATCTCGAAGGGCAGGATGCCGCCACGGTTCGGAATATCTTTGATGCGGCGATGGATGCCGGTGTAAATATCCTGGACATTTTTATGTCCGAACCCAATGTACGGACCCACATCGGTGAAGCGCTCAAAGGCAGAAGAGAAAAAATGTTTATTCAGGGGCAAGTCTGTTCCGCCTGGGTCGATGGACAATATACGAAAGCAAGAGATCTTCAGCTGTGTAAAGAGTCGTTAGAAGATCTTTATGAACGGCTGGGGACGGATTATATCGATATCGGCATGATCCATTACTGCGATACGGAAGAAGATATGAAACTGCTGGAAGACAACGGCATCATCGATTATTGTCTGGAAATGAAAAAAACCGGACGTTTCCGGAGTCTGGGCATCGGCTGTCACAATTCCACCATTGCGAAAAAACTGGTTGAAATGGATATTTTCGACGTGCTGATGTTCAGCATCAATCCTGCCATGGATATGATCTACAACCATTGCAGCATCGATGGTTTTATGGAGCAGGTCGACGGACTCAAGGAGGGTGGGGAAGCTCCGGGACGGTTGGATGTGGATCAGGACAGAGCGGAGCTGTACAACCGTTGCGAAAAGAAGGGAGTCGGCATCACGGTGATGAAAGCCCTGGGCGGCGGGCGACTGCTTTCAGCCGATACCTCTCCTTTCCGACAGGCGATGACGGTGCCCCAGTGCATCCACTACGCATTGTCTCGTCCTGGCGTGGCCAGCGCTCTGATCGGTGTTCAATCTTTGAACGAACTGGAGCAAGCATTGGCGTATTTGGATGCTGCTGATCACGAAAAAGATTACAGCTGGATCTTCAATCATATCGAATCCTACAGCGGAAACGCCTGTGTCTATTGCAGTCACTGCCTTCCTTGTCCTGTGGAAATCAACATTGCTGTTGTCACCAGACTGATGGATCAGGCTCGCATATCTGGCATTACAGCGGAAATCCGACAGGCTTATAACGCATTGGATGTTAAGGCGACCGCCTGTATTTCTTGCGGCGCCTGCCGGGAACGCTGTCCCTTTGGCATAGATGTTGTTGAAAACATGCACGAAGCCGGGGTTCTGTTCGGGTGATCCTTGCTGTGATTGGATCACAAGTCCAAAATGATCGGTTCGTGGCCGACGGCCGGAAGGAATTTCTCTAAAAAGTCATCCGCAGGCATGCGCAGACTGGCGGTATTGATGCAGGGGTGACAGCCAATGTATCGATGGCGCAGGACATCCCGGTCGATCAGCAGCTGAACTTTGTTTTCCGTATCATACATCAAACCCATCACACTGACGGAGCCCGGCGACAGGTTCAGGAATTCTTCCATATAGGATTCCGGTGCAAACTCCAGTCGGCTGGTACCGATCAGGTGAGAGACCTGTTTCGTCACAAATTTCTTGCTGCCCGGCATCATGAGCAGAAAGAAGGCATCTTTCGTCTTGTTGCATAGGAAGAGGTTTTTGCACAAGTCGATTTCCAGCAGTTCGTCGATGTCTCCACAGTCTGCGATGGTCATTTTCACTTCGTGATCCAACCAGGCATAAGGGATGTCAAGACGGTCCAGAAGATCGAAGGAATCGAGTTCTTTTTGCAGTCGGCCTTCCGGTTCGGGTCCGATGGTTTTGAGGCAGGGATTGATTTCTGTCATAGCATACTCCTGTTGTGTTGTCCGGATTTGTGGAAACGTCACATAATACTATAGACGTTTGGCTGTGATATCGCAAGCAGGCAGAGCGCATTTGATTATTCCTTGATTAAACATCGATATAATTGTATGATGTCTTTATATAAGCTGAAGATTCTTGAAGACGCTCGTCTGCAAGAGATTCACAGAAAAGGAGTGCCTATGACGAGAGAAGAAGCATTGAAGCTGGCCTTTGACTCAGTGGTAGAATGCGACGAAGACATGGCAAGGAAGGCCCTTGCCACGGGAGATGAGTTGGGTATTGCCCCGTTGGAACTTCTGACGGAAGGCTTTGGTGCCGGTATCAAGCACCTGGGTGATCTGTTTGGAAGAGGTGAGATTTTCTTGCCGGAACTGATTTTCTCCACGGAGATCATGCAACTGGCTGCCACGGCCATCGAAGAAAAACTCGGTGACGCCAATACGAGCGCGAAAGGGAAAATGGTGATCGGAACGGTGGAAGGTGACGTCCATGACATCGGAAAAGGCATCGTTGCTGCGTTGGTCAAGTCCAATGGCATCGAAGTTTACGATCTTGGCCGTGAAGTACCTGCGGATGTGTTTATCGAAAAAGTGAAAGAGACCGGTGCGGGCTTTGTGGGGAGCAGTGCGCTTCTCACTTCTACGATGACCGTACAGAAGGAAATCGAGAAAAAGCTGCAGGAAGCCGGCCTGCGGGATCAGGTCAAGACTCTGATCGGTGGAGCGCCGGTTACCAAGCGCTGGGCCGACAGGATCGGCGCCGATTGTTACTGCGAGGATGCATCCGATACAGTGGATTACATTCTGGCCCAACTTGGGAATTAAGGAGGGGAAGGACTGCATGAGTGAAAAAAAGTACTTTACCCGAATGGGAGATGGATCCATCGTCTACATGACAGCCGAAGAGATCTGGGAGGATCTGCGCGCTGGAATGGATGACGCGGTGGACCGGGGCAAGATCCCGCCTCTCAGCGAAGATGAACTCCAGAAGATCTATGATATCGTTACCATGCCCGGCGGCGTCGTCGGTGT
>DPKU01000011.1:3988-14872 GCA_003542355.1 Clostridiales bacterium
GCAAAAGGTATCGCCAAGCGGGAAGCCGGCATACTGAAGCTGGCCTTGGACAAGACCACGATCCCCTTGTATTACGGCGCCATGCCAAACCTGGGATTCTACACCAAGCCCGATGGGCCCGTAGACAACTGGGCAGAACTGCTGCCTCAGGGCAAGATCAAGGAAGCATTGGCAGCTCAGGAAGAGGCGGTGGAGCACTCCGTCAACGACATCCTGTTTGTTGCGAAGCAAACCTACGAAGTAGGCGCCGACGCCATCGAACTGGACACCAGCGGTGCGGCAGGCGACGCAGATTTTCTGGCAGCGCTGAAAGCTTGCGAAAAAATCACGCAGAAGTATCCTGAAATGCCTGTGATCATCGGCATGGCCGGCGAATTTGTACTGGGCATGCACGGAAAACTGGAATACGACGGACAACGGCTTGCGGGTCTTTATCCCCACAAGCAGGTAAAACTGGCAGAAAAAGCCGGCGCTTCGATTTTCGGAGCGGTGGTCAACACCAATTGCAGTGAGACCTTCCCCTGGAACATCGCCAGAGTCTGTACATTCATGAAAGCTAAAGTGGAAGCGTCAAATATACCGGTCCATGCCGATGTAGGCATGGGTGTGTGCGGCATCCCGATGTGTGAAAACGTACCGGCCGATGTGGTCACCCGGGCAGACAAATGTCTCATAGAGATTTGTCGCCTGGATGGATTGTAGATAGGTGTTGGTGATCCGCTGGGTATGGAGGCGGCCCATTCGGTGGCTTCCAGCATGGGTGGTGTACGCACCACGGGCGATATGGTAATGCGCCTGCAACTCAGCAAAAAGATGCGTATCAACGAAGCGAAGCGTTATGTGGCCGATAAACTCGGTCTTACGCTGGAGGAGATTTGCGACGTGGTGACCATGTCCGAAGTCCGCGAGGAGCGGGGATTCGGCTTGGGACATCAGGAGCCCTGCACAGAGTCTACCATGGGAATGGAAGCAAAGTTCAGGATCGCCGAAGCTTTGGATATACGGATCAACTCTGTGGAAAGATTCAAGAGGCATGCAGGAATCAAGTAGCCCGGCAAGGAGTCGGACTGCTGTCCTGAACGCACTTGGTATCTGAAACGAGCAAAACGAAAAGGGCGGTATTACATAATGCCGCCCTTTTTTCAGACCGGAGGGGTCATGGAAACAAGTAAAGTCTGTATATTCGGCGGACAATGCCACCAGTGCGGCCGATGTCAAATGCTGGCGCTGGATCCGAGAAAAGAACGTCTGACGATCCTTCCGCAGGAATTTTTGGATCAGCTTCCCCCCGGAAAAAACCGGGTATACGGGGCAGCTTTTGACATTGGGACGACCACGATCGTCGGCATGCTTTGGGATCTGGCGGAAAATCGGTTGATCAAGATCGTTTCGGCAACAAATCCGCAAGCGAAATACGGACAGGACGTGATCTCTCGCATCAACTACTGCATGGAAGAAAAGGACGGCCTTCTGACCTTGCATCGGATGATCGTTGCCAGTATCAATGAGCTGATGGACCAGCTGACAGAAAATGTTCCACCCCGGCCGTTGACGAAGATCACGGCGGTGGGCAATACGACCATGTGTCATCTGTTGCTGAACCGTGATCCTGCCTCTTTGGCCCGGGCGCCTTATGAACCCGGATATAAGGGTTCGGCAGAGATCCTTGCACGAACGATCGGAATTCGGGGAGACGAGAATGCGATGCTGCTGGTGCTCCCTGGTATCGCCGGTCACGTAGGGTCGGATATCACGGCCGGTATGGTAGCCTGTGGATTGGTCCGCATGCCGGGAACGGTATTGTATATCGATGTAGGCACCAATGGTGAGATCGTTCTGGTTTCGGAAGGCCAGCTTGCTGCTTGTTCAGCGGCCGCCGGCCCCGCATTTGAGGGTGCTTCGATCCGTTGCGGCACTCGGGCGACCCGGGGCGCTGTGGAGCGGGTCGTCTTAACAGAAAAAAGCATTGATTGTGAGACCATTTCCGGCGATGAACCCTGTGGGATCTGTGGATCCGGCCTGATCGACGCAGTGGCTCAGCTTCTGAAATGGAGAGTCGTGGATCACAAAGGAAAGATGAAAAAACCCGGGGAGGCTCCGGAGCTCTCTCCATTTTTGCAAAGTCGGCTGTCACTTACGGAAAATGGACCTGCATTTCAGCTGACGGATACGATCCACATCTATCAGCAGGATATCCGGGAGGTCCAGTTGGCCAAGGGCGCGATTTTGGCAGGTTGCGAGATTCTATTGAAAAATGCCGGAAAAACCGCTACAGATCTGGATCAGATTCTGATTGCAGGCGCCTTCGGCAATTATATCGACCGGGGAAGCGCTCTAAGGATCGGCCTCTTTCCTGGTGTTGAAGAGACACGTGTCGTCCATGCCGGCAACGCCGCTGGCGCAGGCGCTTCGATGGCATTGCTGTCTAAAGATGCTTTTTCGAAGGCCGAAGAAGCTGCCGAAAAGACCCGACATGTCAGCTTATCCTCACATCCTGGTTTTGAAATGTGCTATGCGCACGCGATGTACTTCCCGAAATGAAAGACGCGATTCAAAAAATTACATTAAAAGAGAAGGACCTTTACGAAGAGGCGCTAGCGTATTTCATCCGCTACAGCGGACTGGACCTGACGAAGGAAAAGCACCGAAGGATGATGGAGACCGCATATCAGGCCAGAACAGCAGGCTTGCACGGTATCGACGTGCGCGCCGTCGTTNNCCCGTCGTTTCCCGTTGGGATGGAGACTGTCTTTCCGGTGGCATGCTCACACGAAACGGAAGCACGCTGGATTGCAGGGCATTTTCTCAGATCCCCGATGGAGCCGTACACCATATTTACGCATTTGTCATCACTGCCGGTGAATGTGTCTCTTCCGAAGACGATCCGATCACGACGCAGTTGTTTGCCCATACCTGGGGGACGGCCTACGTGGATGTGGCCAGGATCGCTCTGGCGAATGCGTTTTCCGCTGATGCGCAGCAATTGCATCCAGAAGGAAGCGTACAGCTTTCATCGTACTTCGGACCTGGTTTTTATGGAATGCCAATGACGGAAAATCAGCGGTTGTGTGCATGGCTCGAAGCGGATACCATCGGCGTTGCGACAAAAGAAAATGGGCTGATGCTTCCCTTGAAGAGTTGCTCGGGTCTTTATTTGACACTTTCGGACCTATCGAAGACGCCCCCGGAATCCTGCGAGGCCTGTGTGGGAAACTCAAAAGGGTGTGCATATTGCCTGCGAGGCAGAAGTTCAAAGCAGGCAGACACAGGCTGCAAAAACTGATTTCTATTTGAATAGCAGGGCATAGAATGCCGAGGGATTCCAATGAAAGACTTTACCACAACGCAGCGGGAGCGGCTTGCAGAGCTGGGCGCTGATGAATCGATCCTGGAAATGACCTTTTCCACGGAAGCGGAACGTAATCGGCTTTTTCAGACAACAGAGAATGAATGGGTCCAGTTCAACCGGGATCACATCGACTCTCTTCTGCAGGAACGCAGAGAGCCGATTCTGCTCAGCACCATCCGATTGATGGAGGACTGGCTCAAGCAAGAGCAGGGATTTACGCAGGTGGCCACGCCGTCCATCATCACAGGTGACATGCTCGCCCGTATGAACATCAACGAAGACAGCGACCTGTCCCAACAGGTATTCTGGCTGGGGCGAAATAAATGTCTGCGTCCCATGCTGGCGCCGAATCTCTACGTCATGATGCGTGAACTCAAGCGAATCAGCGGGCAGCCGGTCAAGATCTTTGAGTGCGGATCCTGCTTTCGCAAAGAATCCCAGGGTTCCCAGCATCTGAATGAGTTTACGATGCTCAATATGGTGGAACTGGCGGCTACAGAGGAAGGCCGTCAGGCCGATACGCTGGAGGCTTACGCCCGATCGGCCATGAAAGTGCTTGGCATCGACCAATATGAACTTGTCAGAGAAGAGTCTGTGGTGTATAAAGAAACTATAGACATCGTGGTAGACGGCCTGGAAGTTGCTTCCGGCGCCTACGGGCCCATGTATCTTGATGGACGCTGGGGCGTGTTCGATGTCTGGGTGGGCATCGGCTTCGGCTTGGAGCGGCTTGCAGCGGTGCGAGGCGGATTTAAAAATATCCGCAGAGCCGGCAGGAGCATTACTTATATCGACGGTTCGCCGTTGAATATATAACTTTGGATCTGGGGCGCGGATCGCATGGATCATGGGGACTCTAAATCCCTACAGACGGGGGAAGCACCCGTGCGTCTCGCCAGAAGGAGGGAGGAGAGGATTCTCTTCCCTCCGAAATTCGTAAGAGGTTCATAATGGCTGATACAACAAGATACTACAGAAAGAATGTGGATTTGTTTCTGCTGATCGACCGGATCAAGCTTTGGCCATCGAGAAAGGGATATCTTCACGGCATACAATCTCTTGAAGTGCAAGGGGATTACGTGGTGATCACGACCCATTGCGGCGAAACGATCCATGCCCGCAATTCCCGCAATTCCAGGGCTGCCAGATGGCTTCGGAACAAACTGATCGTTGCGCCGTGCCCCAAATGCAAGGTGCCGGATTGGAAGATCGAAAAATACAGCAAAACTTTCTTTTCATCCAAGTACGGCAGTGACCTCAAGAGAAAAAAAAATGAATGACCATATCCCCGGGAGAGGCGCAGATCGTCTCTCTTTTTCATAAATGACAATGGAAAACGATGGGTTGATATGGTATAATTATTCGGATGTTTGTCGAATTGTCACAATCATGTCAAGAATACGGAGGAATGGATGAAGCCGAAATATAAAAGAATCATTTTAAAAATCAGCGGAGAGGCTCTGGCTGGAAAAAACAAAGTTGGGTTGGATGAATCGATGCTCAACAAAGTGGCGAACGACATCAAAGCGCTGGTCGACCTGGACGTACAGGTAGCCATCGTCGTTGGCGGAGGCAACTTCTGGCGGGGGCGGACCAGCAAGAGCATGGACCGGGCTACTGCGGATTATATGGGCATGCTGGCAACAGTGATCAATGCGCTGGCGCTGCAGGATGCGTTCGAAGCCAATGGCATCCCTACGCGAGTACAGACCGCCATCGAAATGCGTGAAATCGCTGAACCCTATATCCGCAGAAGAGCGCTGGCGCACCTGGACCGGGGAATCGTTGTGATCTTTGCAGCCGGTACCGGCAATCCATTTTTCAGCACCGATACGACAGCGGCGCTGCGTGCAGCAGAGATGGAAGCAGATGTGATCTTCCTTGCAAAAAAAGTGGATGCGGTTTATGATTCCGATCCTTCCGAAAACCCAAATGCCAAGAAGTTTACGCAACTGACCCATATGGATGTACTGGAGAAGGATCTGAAAGTGATGGATTCCACAGCGGCATCTCTATGCAGAGACAATAAAATATTGGTGCATGTGTTCGGCCTGGCCGAGGAGAACGGCATCATGAGAGCCTGCTTGGGAGAGAATATCGGTACGATTATCCGATAGAACAGACCGAACAGCACTCATAGAAATGTAGAACAAAGGAGGCATTTATGAGTACCACGCAAGAAGTTTATCAGGAGAAGATGGGCAAGACCCTGCACGTTCTGAAGGACGAACTGAATACGGTCCGCGCCGGACGCGCCAATGCGGCGCTGCTGGACCAAATCCATGTAGATTATTACGGAACACCGACTCCTCTTAAAAATCTGGCCAACATTTCCGTGCCCGATCCGCGCACGCTGTTGATCACGCCTTTCGATCCCAAAAGCGTAAGCGGCATCGAAAAAGCTATTTTGACATCAAATCTGGGTATCAACCCCAGTAATGATGGGAAGAGTGTCAGGCTGGCGATCCCTCAGTTGACAGAAGAGCGAAGAAAAGATTTGATCAAGATCATTAAAAAAATGGGTGAAGAAGCCAAAGTTGCAGTTCGCAACTGCCGCAGGGACGCCAATGATGATCTAAAAAAAATGGAAAAGAAGGGCGAGCTTACCGAGGACGATCTGAAGTCCGATCTGGACGAGACCCAAAAACTCACGGATAAATGCATGAAAGAGATCGATGAGATCGTTGTCAGCAAAGAAAAAGAATTGATGGAAATCTAAATGAACGAAATGGACGTGTTGGGCTTGTCTCTGGAGGATGCGCTTCGCATTCTGGAACGGAAGGGCATTGCGCCGCTGATCCGCTTTACCGGATCGGATGGCTCGGATGAGAATGAGTCGAACCGGCGGGTCGTAAAGCTATCTGCCTGTTATGAGCAGTGGACGATCACGGTGTGCAACGTACCGGACGCATTTCGATAAGCCTATGGAAGTCGGATCCAACCCGACTTCCTTCATAAAATGCGAAGGAAGGCCTTCGCCGGAAAGATTCTATGACACAGACACAGCAACGATTGGATCCGGACAGGATCCCAAGACATGTGGCCATTGTAATGGATGGCAACGGTCGGTGGGCAAAGAAAAGAGGCTTGCCACGGCTGCAGGGACACAACGCAGGGATGATGGCCCTGAAGGAGATCGTCAAGCGTTCTTCTGTATTGGGAATTTCTCATCTGACCGTCTATGCTTTTTCAACGGAAAACTGGAAACGGCCCGAAGAAGAAGTATTCGGCATATTCAAACTGCTGGTTTTATATGTTCAGAAAGAAATTCGGGAGCTTAACGATAACAATGTTAAGGTAAACATTTGGGGGGACTGGTCTTTTCTTCCATCCGATGCGCAAAATGCCATACAAAAGGCCATGCGCACGACGCAAAATAATACCGGGCTTTTCTTCAATATCGCACTGAACTACGGTGGCAGGGCAGAAATACTCAAGGCGGTCCGCGCACTTTGCAGCGAGATACAAAGCGGGACGCTTTCCATCGACTCCATCGATGAAGCCTCTCTCAGTGCCAGAATGTATTCCAAAGGCGCCCCGGACCCGGACTTGATCATTCGAACAGGCGGAGAGTATCGTCTCTCAAATTTTCTGATCTGGCAGTCCGCATACAGTGAATTGGTCGTTACGGATGTACTTTGGCCTGATTTTTCTCCCGATGAATATGAGAAAGCGATACTGGAATATCAATCAAGAGACCGAAGATTTGGGGGCCTCAAATGAAAAAACGCGTCGGGTCGGCGTTGCTGTTGGTGCCGCTGACAATATTCATTTTTCTGGGTGGAATGCCTTTGCTGCTGATGGCATTTGTGATCGGTGCGATGGCGATGGCCGAATTCGCAGACGGCTTTGCAAAGATCGGTGTTAAAACCTATAAGGCGGTGGGTTGGGCCTGTCTGGCACTTCTATACATTATTTATGCGCACATGATTCGTACAGGGCTGCCGGTAGCCGATTATCAGCATTACATGTTGTTTTGGGTCTTTGTCGTCGTTGCAGCAGGCTTGCTTCTGATGCTTTTTACGAAGGATCAAAACATCTCCAATGGGCCCGTTACCATGTTATCGGTGCTATATATCGGATTTTTCAGTTCACATGTCGTGTTGATCGACCACTTGGAACAAGGGGCGATTCTGGTTTGGCTGGCGTTGCTGACGGCATTCGGGACCGACATCTTTGCGTACCTGATCGGTATACGTTTTGGAAAGCGAAAGCTCTGTCCGGCATTGAGTCCCAAAAAAACAGTGGAGGGTGCTCTGGGCGGCCTGGCCGGAAGCATCCTTCTTTGTACGATTTTCGGTTGGGTGATCCTCCCTGAATTGATCCTGCACTGTGCTTTGATCGGATTGATCGGATCGATCTTTGCTCAGATGGGCGATTTGGTGGCCTCTGCATTCAAACGGAAGATGGGAATCAAGGATTACGGGAATCTCATCCCCGGACACGGCGGCATTTTGGATCGGTTCGACAGTATTCTTTTCACGCTGCCCGTCGTCTATTACTACACGACTCTGATCATATACAATTACAGTTGAAAGGACCGCAGAGAATATGAAAAATATCGCATTGCTGGGAGCGACAGGTTCCATTGGCACCCAGGTACTGGACGTTGTACGGGGAAACCCGGAACAGTATCGGATCCAGGCGATGACAGCAGGGTGGAATATGGAACTCTTTGCCCGCCAGCTGAAGGAATTTCGACCTGCGTTCGCTGCAGTCGCTTCGGAAAATGCTGCCATAACAATGGCGGAATTATTTCCAGATATTCAGTTTTCATGGGGAATGGAAGGGCTGTGCGCTGCGGCTTCTGCCGAAGACGCCCAGATGACGATCAACGGACTCATGGGCATGATCGGCCTTCAACCTACAATGGCTGCAGTGGAAGCTGGAAAGGATGTGGCACTGGCCAACAAAGAAACGCTGGTGACCGGCGGAGAAATCGTAATGGATGCCGTGAAACGCATCGGCGTACGATTTATGCCCGTTGACAGCGAGCATTCTGCGATCTTTCAGTGCCTTCAGAATCAAAATCCGCCCGAAAGGCTGATCCTGACCGCCTCCGGCGGCCCTTTTCGGGGATATACAAAGGAACAGTTAAAAACTGTGACGAAAACCCAGGCCATGAAACATCCCAACTGGTCCATGGGTGCCAAAATCACCGTGGATTCCGCCACGATGATGAACAAAGGATTGGAGATCATTGAAGCCAAGTGGCTTTTTGACATGGACCCTCAAAAAATCGATGTGGTGATCCATCCTGAGAGCATCCTTCATTCCGCAGTCGTATTCCCGGATGGATCCGTGATCGGTCAGATGGGCTGGCCGGATATGAAAATACCGATCTCTTATGCGATGTCTTATCCGGATCGCTTGATGCGTACAGAGAAAAAACTGGATCTGGCGGTGCTGGGATGCCTTCATTTTGAGAAGCCGGATCCGGAAACGTTCCGCTGTCTGGGCTTAGCTTTGGAGGCCGTTGTCGCAGGCGGATCCTATCCTGCGGTGCTGAATGCGGCCAACGAAGAAGCCGTTGCAGCTTTTCTCCGGGATGAGATCAGCTATGTGCAGATCGGTGAATTGGTGGAAGCTGCGCTGCAGAAGCATGACGGAGCGGCTCTTCGCACCATAGACGATATATTGGGATTAGAGAAAGTGACTAGAGCGAAAGTGCGATCAATCGCATTACAGAAAGCTAAGGGGAAATCATGACAATATTCATTGCCATTCTGATGTTTTGCGGACTGGTGTTTGTCCATGAATTCGGACATTTTGCCGCAGCAAAAGCAGTTGGTATAAAAGTAAATGAATTTTCTATCGGTATGGGACCGCTGCTCATGCAGCGAAAATACGGAGAGACGGAGTATTCCCTCCGGGCTTTTCCGATCGGGGGATACTGCAAGATGGAAGGCGAGGATGAAGAAAGTCCGGATGAAAGAGCCTTCAATCGGCAACCGGCCTGGGCGAAGATCCTGGTGATCGTAGCAGGTTCTTTTATGAACATTCTGGCAACGATCCTGATTCTTGCCGTTATCCTTACGTACTCGGGATCGTACACTACTATTCTGGATCAGGTTCCGGAAGGATATCCCGCGCAGGAAGCAGGACTCTTGCCGGGAGACGAGATCATTGCCGTGGACGGACAGCGCTACGAGGACTGGATCGAAGTGGTGACTGCCATTGCCGAAAGCCCGGGGGAATCCATCTCTGTCACAGTCCTTCGTGAAGGCGCGGAGCAGACATTCGTCAGTGCCTTGGAGGAAAACGAAGAGGGAAGAAAAGTGATCGGGATCACCTCGTTACGGTCCCACTCGGTGCTGCTTGGTATCAAAGAAGCGTTCAGGACGACGGCCGCCATGACGGTAGCCATGGGCGAGTTTCTTAACAATCTTGTAACCGGGCAGGCCTCTGCGGAAGATGTGGTAGGGCCAATTGGCATCGTCACCATCATCGGACAGCAGGCGAAATACGGCTTGATCAACGTAATCTATCTCATGGCGATGATCAGTCTGAACCTGGGGATCGTCAATTTGCTTCCGCTGCCCGCTCTGGACGGAGGACGCCTTACCTTCGTATTGATCCGGGCACTCACCGGCGGCCGCATCAGCGACGACGCGGAAGCCCGGGTGCACATGATCGGCATGGTCCTTCTGATGGGACTGATGCTATTCCTTGTTTTCAAAGACACGTTTCAGTTTATATTGTGAGGGCAGCGATGAGAAGAGAAACCCGGTCCGTCCGGTGCGGAAATGTAATGATCGGCGGAAACGCTCCCGTTTCGATCCAATCGATGACCAATACGGACACCCGTGATGTGATCGCCACGATCGCACAGATCCAGGAATTGGCCGCAGAAGGATGTCAGATCGTTCGCGTGGCAGTTCCTGATCAAGAAGCGGCTGTTGCACTTGGAAAAATCAAAACAGCGGTTTCGCTGCCTGTGGTTGCGGATATTCATTTTGATTATCGACTGGCGTTGGCTGCCATCGAAAGCGGCGCGGACAAAATACGGATCAATCCAGGGAACATCGGATCGGAGGATCGCTTGAAAGCGATCTACGAGAAGGCTGGAGCATTTAAAATACCCGTGCGGATCGGCGTCAATTCCGGCTCGCTAGAAAAGGATCTCATCAAGCGATACGGAGGCGTGTGTGCGCAAGCCCTGTGTGAGAGCGCTTGCAAAGCAGCTGCCTTTGCTGAGAGCGTCGGCTTCACGGATTTGGTCGTTTCTTTGAAATCCGCAGACGTGCCTATGAATCACCAGGCGCATCTGCTGTTTGCCGAACGCAGCGATCTGCCGCTTCACATCGGTCTTACGGAAGCCGGCGTGGGACATCAAGCCCGTATCAAATCCGCAGTTGCCCTGGGAGCATTATTGTTGGAAGGTATCGGGGATACCCTGCGCGTATCTTTGACCGGAGACCCGGTCCAGGAAGTGGTGCTGGCCAGAGAGATACTGGAAGCAGCGGGAATACGCAGAACCGGTATCGACCTGGTTTCCTGTCCTACCTGCGGGAGGACCCGTGTAGATCTGCCTG
>DPKU01000011.1:14900-15989 GCA_003542355.1 Clostridiales bacterium
GAGGCTGCCAACGCTGACGTAGGCGTTGCCTGCGGGAAAGATGTAGGCCTGATTCTCGAAAAAGGAAAGCCCGTCAAGACCGTTCCCCAAAGCGATATCGCCGATGAACTGATACGGCTGATCCATAAAATAACTATTGCAAAATAGCAGGTTGTATGATATCATTCTATCGGTATGAAGTTATTTCTAAAGAGTGGGAGGGCCCACTCTTTCGTTTTGTGGGAGGCAAGAGCATTGGCCAAAATAAAAGTCACGGAACGCATAGCAGAATGGATGGCTTCTTTCGGACCGGAAAACGGATATGAGTTGTCCCGGGCGGAGTTCGTTAAAGAGGCAGAAGCCTGGTATCTCAGGGTATATGTGGACAAGCTTACCCAGGACGGCTACGCAAATATGAGTACGGAAGATTGCGAAGCGGTCAGCCGGTATCTGAGCGAAAAGCTGGACGAGGCAGATCCAATCACGCAAAACTATTATCTGGAGGTCTCCTCTCCGGGACTGGACCGCCTATTGATCAGCGAAAAGGATTATAAGCGCTTTCAGGGGCAAGTCGTGGACGTGAGTCTCTATCATCCGCTGGATGGCAAGAAATCGCTGCAAGGAAAATTGAACGGAAAGCACGATGGGATACTCACCATCGTCGATGATAAAGGAAACGAAAAAGCCATACCTGCCGAACAAGTCAGCAAGGTGCGGCTGACAGTTATTTTCTAAGGGAGGAAAATAAAAAGAATGAACAAGGAATTCATACAAGCTGTGGAAGATCTCGAAAGAGAAAAATCGATCTCCAAAGATCTTCTGGTCGAAGCCATCGAATCTG
Organism: Clostridiales bacterium; assembly: GCA_003542355.1. Taxonomy (GTDB): domain Bacteria; phylum Bacillota; class Clostridia; order Peptostreptococcales; family Anaerovoracaceae; genus UBA10908. Next base: position 15,721 of record DPKU01000011.1, read on the forward strand.
CATTGGTTTCTGCGTATAAGAAAAATTACGGCACGTCTCAGAACGTGCGCGTCAATATCGACCGGGAGACCGGCGACATCGATGTATTCATGCGCAAGGATATCGTCGAAGAAGTGACGGATCCTTTTATCGAGGTATCTGTAGAGGAAGCCAAGGAGATCGATCCGACCTATGAAATCGGAGATATCATAGAATACCAGGTCACCCCCATGGATTTCGGCCGCATCGCAGCTCAGACGGCAAAGCAGGTGGTGGTGCAGCGCATCCGT
>DPKU01000206.1 GCA_003542355.1 Clostridiales bacterium
GATGCGATCCTGGACGCAGCGTTCTCGCAGGATCCCGGCAGCAGAGTGGCTTGCGAGACCACCGTGACCACCGGCCTGTGCCAGGTGATGGGAGAGATCACGACAGAAGGTTTCATCGACATTCAGGAAGTTGCCCGGGGCGTGATCCGGGACGTAGGCTATACAAAGTCCGAGTACGGATTTGACAGCTTTTCCTGCGGCGTCATCGTATCCATCCATCAGCAGTCTTCCGATATCGCCATGGGCGTGGATCGGGCGCTGGAATACAAAGAGGGAACGATGTCCGAGGATGAGGGTTTTGACACCATCGGCGCCGGAGATCAGGGTTTGATGTTCGGGTATGCCTGCAATGATACACCGGAGCTGATGCCCATGCCCATTGCATTGTCTCACCGGCTGGCCCTGCGGCTGACCGAGGTCCGCAAGAGTGGCGTTCTGCCCTACCTGCGGCCGGATGGCAAGACACAGGTGACTGTGGAGTATGACGAAGACGATCGGGTCGTTCGGGTGGATACCGTGGTGGTGTCAGCCCAGCACGATCCCGATGTGACCCAGGAACAGATTCGCAGTGACATCCTTCGGGAAGTGATACGTCCAGTGGTGCCTCAAGCTTTGCTGGATGACCAGACCAAATACTATGTGAATCCTACGGGCCGTTTTGTGACTGGCGGTCCACACGGAGATTCCGGACTCACCGGCAGAAAAATCATCGTGGACACCTACGGTGGTTACGCCAGGCATGGGGGCGGCGCTTTTTCAGGGAAGGACCCCACGAAGGTCGATCGTTCCGCTTCCTACGCCGCCCGCTATGCCGCAAAAAATGTGGTGGCTGCCGGTTTGGCCGACAGATGTGAGATCCAACTGGCCTATGCCATCGGCATTGCCCATCCCATATCCGTTCTGATAGATACCCAGGGAACCGGAAAACTGGCCGACGACAAGCTGGCCGAACTGGTGGCCAAGCACTTCGACTTCCGCCCTGCAGCCATCATCCGGGATCTGGATCTGCGGCGGCCGATCTACCGTCAGATAGCAGCCTATGGCCATTTCGGAAGAACGGACATCGACTTGCCCTGGGAAAAGACAGACAAGGCGGAAGCCTTGAAAAAAGACGCACAATTGTAGTGTAATATGATATAATATATGCCATGTAAAATGGCAAAGAAAGGAGGTTCTGCCATCGGCCGAACCTCCTGCTAATAGGAGGCATTCTATGGGTTTGAAAGTAGCAAAATTCGGCGGCAGCTCCGTGGCGGACGTCATACAATTCAAGAAAGTCAAAAGCATCGTCCAGACCGATCCATCCCGCACCGTGGTGGTGGTATCGGCACCGGGGAAGCGGTATCAGACTGATACGAAGCTGACGGATCTGCTCTATCTTTGTCAGACTCACGTAGAGCACAACCTCCCCTGGGATCAGCTGTTCCAGGTGGTCTGTGACCGCTTTACCGCCATGGCCCTGAGCCTGGGTCTGGACAGCAGTCACCTGGATCTGGAAAAGGAATTCGAGATCATAAAAAGCGACCTGAACGGCGGGGCCGGCGCAGACTACATCGCAAGCCGCGGAGAATATCTGAATGCGCTCCTTATGGCACGTTTTCTTGATTTTGAGTTCGTGGACGCCGCAGGAATGATCCTCTTCGATGACCGGGGCCACTTCCTGTCAGAAGAAACGGACCAGGCGCTCAGAGAGAAACTGAAAAAGAGCAAAGGCGCCGTTGTCCCGGGTTTTTACGGAAGCATGCCCGGGGGACGGATCAAAACCTTTAGTCGAGGCGGATCCGATATTACAGGAGCCCTTGTGGCCAGAGCGCTCCACGCCGATGTCTACGAAAACTGGACCGACGTTCACGGATTTCTCGTGGCGGATCCTCGGATCGTCAAAAATCCGCAGCCCATCGACTTCATTACCTATCAGGAGCTCCGGGAGCTTTCTTATATGGGTGCCAGCGTATTGCACGAGGACGCTATTTTTCCTGTGCGCGAGACCAATATCCCGATCAACATCCGCAACACCAACGATGCGGATCATCCGGGCACTACGATCCTGGCCGATGTGCCCAGAGATCCGGAAAAGATCGTCACCGGCATCGCCGGCAGCAAGGATTTTACGGTCATTGCTTTGTATAAACACAGAATGAACAAGGACCGCGGATTCGTCCGCAGGCTGTTTGGTATCCTGGAGGACTACGATCTGGGCTTTGAGCACCTGCCCACGGGCATCGATACTATGTCTCTGGTTCTGTCCAATGAGAGGATCGGGGATCGGCTGCCCGATATCGTGACCGATATCGAAAAGAAACTGGAGCCGGACAATATCGAAGTGAACGAAGACATCGCTCTGATCGCGACCGTAGGCAAGGGCATGTCCAGCCGGAAAGGCGTATCGGCGACACTGTTCACAGCCTTGGCCGAAGCGGACATCAATATTCGCCTGATCGATCAGGGGAGCAGCGAAATGAATATCATTGTCGGCGTGCTCAACCGGGATTTTGAGAAGGCGATAAGAGCTATTTACGAAGCGTTCATAGGAGGGCGGAAATGAAGGACAAATTTATCGCAGACCTGCACAAGGGCCAGGAACTGAACATGCTGGCTCAGACCGAGGAATTGCTTGCGGCGTACGAGGATGTGATCGACCTGTCCGTAGGCGATCCGGATATGACGACGCCTTCACCCATCATCGAGGCCAGTTACAAGGATTCTCTGGCCGGACACACCCACTACACCGCTTTTCGGGGGGATCCGGAGCTTCGGTCTGAAATCGTGAAATATTACAAAGAAGAATACGATGTGGATATTACCGACGAGGAAGTCTTTGTCGTGACATCGGCGAACATGGGCATGTATGTTGCCCTGTTCACCTGCCTGAACCCGGGGGACGAAGTGCTGATCCCGGATCCTTGCTTCCCGGTGTACAACGAACAGCTTCGCTTCTGCCGGGCCACAGCCGTTCCGGTGCCCACCTACGAGGAGGAGCGTTTTCGTTTCAATCCCCAACGCGCCCGGGAATATGTAACGGATAAAACGAAAGCGCTCATCATCAACACGCCTTGCAATCCTACCGGCGCCTGCATGAACCTGAGTGATATGCAGGAGATCGCCGATTTTGCCAAGGAGTTTGATCTTCTGGTGATTTCCGACGACATTTATACCGGCATGAGTTACCAGGAGCCTTTTGTGCCGATCATTTCGCTGCCGGGCATGAAGGAACGGACCATTACAATCAACAGTACATCCAAAAATTTCGTAATGACCGGTTACCGGCTTGGCTGGGCGATTGCACCGGATTACCTGGCCGACGCTCTGCGCAAGACCAACGATATGATGGTCTTTACTGCGCCGGCGCCTTCCCAGCGGGCGGCGAGGTACGCTTTGGCGCATCGTCACGAGCTGATGCCCTCTTTCATGGATGAGTTCAAAGAGCGTGTGTTCAGAACCGCAGAAAAAATCAACAGTATTCCGCATATTTCGGTACTGCCGCCCATGGGGACGTTTTACCTGTTTGTCAATATCAAAGAAACAGGGCTCAATGCGGAAGAGTTTGTTTATAAAGTATTGGAGAAGGCCCATGTGCTCGTGATGCCTGGGACTGCTTTCGGAGCAGCGGGAGAAGGATATGTCCGGATCGCCTGCACCAAAAGCGTCGAAGAGCTGGCCGAAGCGATGGAACGGATCCGCAGCGTAGGCCTGTAGGGGAAGCGGGAGCGCACAGGAAAGGGATACAATGGGATTTTTGGAGAAAGTCTTTGGCGACTGGAATGCCAAGGAGATCAAGAGAATAGAAAAGATCGCGGATCAGATCGAGGCCCTGGATCAAAAGATGCAGCAGCTGAGCGACGATGGGCTCCGCGGCAAGACCGATGCATTCAAAGAGCGTCTTGCCAACGGCGAAAGCCTGGACGACATCCTGCCCGAGGCGTTCGCCGCATGCCGCGAAGCGGCATGGCGGAGCCTTGGCATGAAGCACTTCCGGGTACAGCTCATCGGCGGCATCGTGCTCCACGAAGGAAATATTGCCGAAATGAAGACCGGCGAAGGCAAGACCCTTGTGGCCACACTGCCCGTGTATCTGAACGCACTGGCAGGACAAGGCGTTCACGTAGTTACAGTGAACGACTACCTGGCCAAAAGAGATATGGAATGGATGGGCAAGCTCTATACGTTCCTGGGTC
>DPKU01000164.1 GCA_003542355.1 Clostridiales bacterium
GTGGAGCAAGAAATCATTGAACCCGAGGAGGTTCTCAGGGAAACCTGGGATGCGCCGATCACACGATACGAGATGATTCGGATCCTGACCAGGCTTTCGGAAAATACCCTGAATGAACCAAAAGCAGACATGACCGGCATAGAGAGCATGATATCCGATTACGATCAAGTGCTGCAAAACAAAGGCTACGCATATTATGTGGAACAAGCCTATGGCAAGGGTCTGGTGTCAGGAATGGACGAATCGGGCACGTTTGCCGGAGATCTGACCGGTACGAGAGCGCAAGCTGCAACCATGGTCCTGGCGCTGGTGGATGTGACGGCGCGAAAGACAGTATCCAGCGAAATGTAAAAAACGGGGACAACGCAAGTGAAAGCAAAAGCAAAAGTAAGAGTAATACTGGTTTCCGTTATAGTAATATTAGTTTTCCTTCCTTTGATCAAGCCAGTCTATCATCAAGCGACCAATCGGGAATTGATAGAAAGTATTGAGCGTAATGCGCTCTCTGCGAATATCAAGATTGTTCAGCTTACACATGAAACCGGGATGAACAGCAGTTCCATAGCTGTTTCGGCTGGAGCGAGCGGTGTGATCATAAGGAAGGATGGCAACAGATATTTTGCCTTAACTGCCAATCATGTGATCGCTGCGTTGGATGATGCGGACAGCGTTCAGATCATTGTTTTGGGCTATGATGATTTGGACTTTAAGGATTCTCTAAACAGTGGAGAAGCGTACGTGGGAATTGAGGACTACTACAGACAATTTCCCGAAGCTGCAGTGGAATACGCGGACGAAAAATCCGACTTGGCATTGATTTGTTTTACAAGTGATAAAGCTTATTCTGTTCTGTCATTGGCGGAAAATGCCGTAAAGTATGGAGGCACAGTGGCATCCATGAGTAATCCATATGGCAAAAGAAACGAGGTCACTGCAGGGACAATTGGAAGCCAGGGATTTTGGGACTATGAAGATAAAGAAGGAAAATTTAAATACTCGATCATAAAACATTCAGCTTTCATATCTGCAGGAAGCAGCGGCAGCGCATTACTGAACGAAGATTTGGAGATCGTAGGCATCAATTTAGGGGGCAAGGAGAATTTGCTTCACCAGTTTGTGTCTGGGATGGCAATAACAAATGATCAAATACGTGCTTTTTTAGAAGAATGGCGTGGGAATGCTTTTCCAGTCGAATAACTGGATCTATGATTACAAGGATCGCCGGATTGTAATCATTGAATAGGTCAAAGGCGATTGCAGAATAGACGGAGCTGGAAAAAAGCAAAATCGTTAACCCGACAAGCTGCAAAAGCGAGACGACCCCTGTAACAACCATCGGAAGCAAGGACTGGCAAAATATCATTCCCCAAAAGGACCGCGTTTTCATTGCATCTTTTAGGGATCACGAGAGCGGTTCGGTTCTTATGTCGGTTGCGATTGAAGATTCCATTGTGGGAGCTTTTTTATTATCCGGCAGAAGCCCGGCCGGATTGCATTAGTAGAGTCGTTAATTTATTTTTTTTCGAGCATACGATTCTCCGGTTTTTGGGCATGGACAATTCAAAATCTGATTATAAGTGTTTTGGCCGGGGGGCGTCAATGACGGCGACGGCGAAAATCCCAGTGCCTGGCCACCTCTGCTTATGCGTGGCGGAGAATATAAATTGATAATACAGAAGCGTACTGCTTATTTTTATTTAGGCTTGACTTATCTCAACATTAGGTGTAACTTAATGGTAAGACATATAGGTAACACATTTAGGCAAGACATGCAGATGGAATCACTGAATATGCAAATAGCATAAGTTGCTATGTGCGTTCGTTTACAACGATGTATGATCGTTGAAGAAAGAGATGGGGTTCGTTATGTTGTGGACTATAGTAGTTGTTCTTCTTGTTTTATGGCTTCTTGGAATGGTCAGCTCGGTTACTCTGGGGGGATTTATTCACGTCCTTCTGGTTATTGCGCTCGTTGTGGTTGTGGTAAACTTCATCAGCGGCAGAAAGAGGCTGTGAGTCAAATGATGAAGCAAACAGAGATACGCAGTATATAGTAGGATTTTTCGAAGGCATCTTCTCCCCGTTAAAGACCGGCGGAGCGGAAACAACAGGAGTTTTTGAGCCGGCAACAACAATTGCGATTGTTGTAGTAGCGATCATTGCATGGCTTGTGATGAGGCTGATGACGCCAAGCACCAGTAACAAGGTGGAACGAACGGAGTACGCAGAGCATACCAATTCAGAGAAGTAGTTTGGGACCTATCCTTAAGGAGGATTATGATGAATACAGATATTTTAGAAGGCAAATGGGAACAAGTCAAAGGTGAAATGCAAAAAAAATGGGGCAAGCTGACAAACGATGATCTTGATGTTATCAAGGGCAACAGCAAAATCTTAGCGGGTAAACTTCAAGAGCATTATGGATTAACAAAAGAAGATGCAGAAAAGGAAATCGAGAATTTTAACCATAAAGATTAAAACGAAATGCAGATAGTAAGCCAACAATACTCTGACTTGGTATACCCACAGGGGTTTGGTATATAATAACATCCACAGGGGCTTACACAAATGTCCGGCCGAAAGGCCGGACATTTGCCGTCCGTCGTCTCCCCGTTCGGTCGACTCGGACCGCAGGCTGCTCGAGGATTCGCTGGACCCTCTCGCTGACGCCTGCGCCCTTTCGGGTTCGAGCCCCCGTGGGCCCTGGCAATAAAAAACACTGCAATTTTGTTGCAGTGTTTTTTTCCTGGTACACCCACAGGGGCTCGAACCCTGGACACCCTGATTAAGAGTCAGGTGCTCTACCAACTGAGCTATGGATGCACATATTTCGACGATTTTACGCAAAGGTTATGATACCACTGGGTGCATTGCCTGTCAAGAAGAAAGTAGCGACGCTGTGCTCAAAACGTTTCCAGCGTCCCATCGGCGTATACGATACCGGTCATCTCGTACTCGAAGATGAGGTCTTCGAATTTTTCATTGTAAAATTTGGTATGCTCGTCCATAAACTCGTTGACTTCAAAGCCCAGATCATCGAAGGATACAGAGCCGTTTGTAGGTATCGTCTTGCCTGTAAAATCGCACTGGGAGGACAGGATATCGGCGCCGAACATGTCTTTGATCAATAATACGCCTTGTATCCCCTTGATATCCCGGTCTTCCATATTGGAGATCTCGAATGCCAGCTCCACCCAGGGGGAATACCGGCCTGCGTTGTAGTCTTCGGACATGTTCGTCTTTCCCGTTACGATCACCGCTGCCTTTTGTGTGGTGAGGGACGTTTCGTCAGACATGCTTCCGGATTCAAGGGCATCGCTAAAAACAACTTCGCTGACACTGTATTGAAATTTCAGGTCTTCGTATGCTTCATTGTACAGCTTCAAATGCGTGTCCATAAACTGAGTGATATCCATGCCCAGGTCCGTTATTGTTAGCGAACTGTTGGTCGGTATGGTTTGCCCCGTAAAATCACAGTTGATAGACAGGATCTCGGCGTCGAACAAGTCGAGAATCTGCAGGGTGCCCTGCACGCCCTTGATGTCTTTGTCTGTCTTGTTTTCCACATTGAATGTGAATTCAACCCGGTCTGAATACTGGCCTGCTTCCATATCTTCTGTGATATTTGTTTTATTCGTGACGGTGACAACGACTTCTGTCGCCGGTCCTTGGTCAATTGCGCGTCCGCATCCGCCGGATATTACGGCAATGCCAGACACCAATACTATAGTCATTAAGATCAGTGCAGCTATTTTCTTCATTTCATCCCTTCCGCGCAGAATATAGTCCTCAATTCTTGCGCATAAACCATATTTATACTATAATATCATGGAGTATAAGCTATCGCAACGGAGGAAACGGAATGAAGTGCAGAGTCTGCGGATACGACCTGGATCCAAACAGAGCATATTGTGACATGTGCGGGACGAAAGTGATCGACCCGAAAGAAGTCTCTGCACCGGATGACCGGCCGGCAGAAATTCCTTCAACGGCTGTGGAAGAAAAATTTGTACAGGAGGAACTCTCCGTTCCTATGGAACCGATCCAGACGGAGTCCTATGCGCACATTCCCGAAGAGCCGAGCCCCTGGGGTCCGGCGGTGTCTCCTGTTTCAAATTTGTGGAATACGGCAGCGTATCCTGCGCCGGCGGAAGAAGCTCCGGCAGCTCCGTCAGCACCGAGTCCGTCGATCTCCTGGGATCCTGTGCCGCCGCGCGTTCCGGAGATTGCGCCCGCAATGTCATACGAACCGCCGGGCTGGTGGTCCTCCGGAGCTGCTCCGGTGCCTGCAGCGCAGCCGGATGCTTCACCGATGGAGCCTGTACAGGCGGCTGCCTACCAGGAGCCCGAACTTGAATTCTACAATGAACCTGTGTATATGGCGCCTCCGACCCCGGAACCTCCTGCACCAGCCATGGCGCCGGAACTTCCTGCGCCGCCCATTGCGCCGCCCCCCGTTGCACCTCAGCCTGTAGCGCCCCCGGCACCGATGCCCTCTGCGCCGCAACCTCCTGCGCAACCGACAAGACCATCCTCCCAGGACAACGAGTTTTCCTGGAATATATACGATCTCCCCAAACCCAAACAACCCGAAGAGATCTCCATCCAGTGGCCGGAATACGACGCCGCGGAAGCCAAAGCCGAGATGAGCGAACCCTCCGAAGGGCGGATCCGCGAGGCGATGGAAAAAAAGCAGCCGGTGGTGATCGTCAGCAATGACGTATCGGAAGGTTTTATTGCCGTTCCAGACGGAACGGATGCCACATGGAAAGAACCCATGGCCGAGAGCACAAAACAGGCCGAGCGGTTTTTCACCTTCCAGAAGAAAAACGAAGAGTTCCAGCGACTGCTGGATCAGGAATACGAAAAGCTGAAAAGCCGCAAAAAAGGCGAAGATTACAGGGAAGAGCAGTTCCGTATGCCCCAGGAAGATATGCTGGCGCAGCGCAATGCACAGCGGCAGGCAGCGATGCAGGCACAGCAGGCCCGGAACATGCAGGGCTTTGTCCCCTCACCCATGTATCGGCAGCCGGCGTCCACGCCTTCGACAGGGTACCAGGCGCCGCCGGGATCCGCATTCCGGGCAGAGGATTTGAACGATTTCGAGCAGATGCTCATAGAGAATACCAAGGATGCAGACTTCGTGACGGGTGACACGCTTCCCATCAACCTGGAGAAGATCCAGGCAGAAGTGCGTGCCCAGGAAGAGGCGCGACTGCGCCAGAATCAGGAAGCGTTCCGGGCGCAGCAAGAGGCCCTGACGAAACAGGACCAGCAGGATCGGGAAGCGGTCCTTCGGGCACAGATGGACAGACAGGCGACGGGTATCGTGGGCCTTCCGATCCCAGGAACGCCGGAAGTGCAAAAGTCAGCCAACCAGGAGCGGCTCGAAGCCATGGCCAAAGCCCGGGAGGATTATTTCCGTTCCATCGGGATCGAGCCGGACGCAGAAGAAATGCCGAAAAAGGCAGCCGAAGGAATCGTTGCAGCCGCCTCTGCGAAAACAGAGCCTCCGACAGAACCGGAAAAAAGCACGCAGAGTGCGATCGTCATCGACGATGCTGCCAAGGAGCCGGATCAAATCAAAATCGCTCCGGGACCTGATCGAGGCGACGAAGTCGAGGATCCGGAGAAATCCGTAGCGGAGCTGTTTGCCCCGCTGGACGAAATAGCGAAAACCCAAGAGAAGAAGAAAAAGAAGCATGGCTTCCTGAAATTCTTGCTCGTCCTGCTCCTGTTGGCCGGACTGGCGGAAGTCTCTGTGATCGGCCTGCGTCAATTTCTGCCTGATCACGAGATCACGAAGACGGCCACGCAGATCGAACAGACCATCATTACTGAAGTTTCGACGAGAAGCCTTCAATTTCGGGATTATGTAAAAAATGTCCTGAAGGGCTTCGGTATCGAGCTGGGTGGTTCCGACGCACCGGAGGATCCGCTTCCGGAAGAAGAGCCGGTTTTCAACCTGGGTGCATTGGTCACCGTGTTCAACAAAAACATCAAATCGGTCACCGAAAGCCCCAAGCTTGGATTTGACAGCACGGAGGTTTATGAGATCGAAGGCTTGGGCGACATGGAAACGGTCACGGATATCGAAACGAAGGAAGCGGTCTACGGCTGTCTGATCTCCTTCAATTCCAAATGGATCGATTACGTGAACGGCGGCGAGGACAAGAGCTGTCTGGAATTGCTCAAGGCCGACGGCGCAGCGTATCGCAGCGCAGCGAATTTTCCCAAGGTGGGCAAAATCAAAGAAACCTTCGACTCGCTGGCCCTGGGAGAGATCCGTTATAACGAAGAACAGTATTTTACGTTTGTCCGGGAACAGATCACAGTAGAAGAAGAGGGAGAGTCCAAAAAGCAGTCTTATTCCTGGATCTATCGGCTGGAGGATGTGGCAGGGGACCTCAAGATCGTGGACTATACGTCATTTGACGAATGAAAGGGGACACATTGTATGAATAATGAAAAGAAAGGCGGCAAATTAAAGATCATCTTGCTGGTGCTGGTGGTTTTGGTTGCAGCGCTCTACAAGCTCACGGATTTTATCACGGACTATCTGTGGTTCCGGGAAATGGGCTATACATCTGTATTCTTTAAAGAGATCGGGACGAAGCTGCAGCTGGGGATTCCGCTGTTTGTCATCCTCACCGGCATCGGATTCCTGTATCTGTCGATCCTGAAAAAGAACTTCCTGAAGAAAGCCGACATGGAGATCGCAGACCAGGAATCGCAAAAGCATGTCCGGACCATCATCATCATCCTCTCCTGTGTGTTCGGCGCAGTGCTTTCCATGACCACGATCTCGGGCCTGTGGTTCCAGATCCTGCAGTACATGAATGCCACGAGCT
>DPKU01000130.1:0-12469 GCA_003542355.1 Clostridiales bacterium
ATAGAAGGACGCAGTCGCGCCTGCCGGGAAGCCGGTGAGATCGATGGTGATATACTCGTTGGCCCGGATCACGTCGCCGCTCTGGGCGGCTACGGCGACCTGAGGCGCCAGGGTGCTCACCTGTACCGTGTCCGCAGCGGTCTTGCCGGAAGACAATCCGGTGACGCTGATGGTATAGGTTCCTTGAGAGATCTTGACAGGGATCGTCAGGGTGTCGGTCAAAGCTCCGGTGCCGTCGGTCTGGGTGGCAGTATCTTTCATGAACTGTCCGCCCAGAGATATCCGAAGGGTCTCCGCCGCGCCGTATCCACTCATGGACAGCGTCAGCTGAGCGCCGGGCAGCGCGGCTTCCGGCGTCACCGCCAGGGAAGCGGCAGTAGCCTGAACGGTGAAGGTGGTCTGGGCAAAGAAGCTGCTGGTGCCGCCCAGGGCGGTCACTTGATAGAAACCGGCGCCGTAGAGGCTTGCCGGCGTATAAACATAAGCGCCGGTGCCGTCGGCGTTGACATCTTCAATGGCCGTGCCGCCGTTGATTTTCAATTCGATGGCTTCGCCGGGAGCAAAACCGGACAGCGTAATAATATGAGTCGCCGGATCCACGGAAACCACAGGGGCGGGATCGGCCACGGTCAAAGACGCTTCTGCCCGAGCACCGCTAACTGTGATGAATAGCAGGTTGTGGCTCCCCACGGAAGTACTGTAGGGCAGCGTATAGGTAAACTGTGTATTCCCTTCTCCGCTAAAGGCGCCGCTTCCGCCGATCTCCCGACCGTCGAGCCAGACCTTGCAAGTGTCCGCAGTATATGTACCGGTGATATCGGCGGAAAGCATTTCGCCAGGCTTGGGGGATCCGCTCAGGGCCACGCCCAGGGCGTGGGCGGCGCCGGCCGGCCCGTAGGACGTCAGGAGACCCGATGTTTGCCCGTAAGCACTGAACACATAGCCGGTCTCCGGCGCTGTTTCTGCTGGGATCGCATATTGAGCCGTCACCGTGCCGTCTGCGCCGGTGGCGACCTGTGCGATCTGGACATTGTTCCAATAGAAGCGGATCGTTTCATAGGCCTTGAAGCCCGAAGCGTTCAGCGTCACTGCGCTGCCCGGCCCGTAGCTTTCGGCCAGGGTCACCAGAGAAGGATCCAGCCCTTGGGCATTCTGCACCACGCAGATCATGGAGGCGGTCCGACCCGTAGTCTGGCCTGTTGCAGTGATCAGCATACTGCCCACATCGTAGAGACCGATCGTACGCTCTGCCAAGCCTCCGGCGCTGCCATACGCTTGCGCATAGTATTCGCCATTGACATAGAATGTGATCCATTCACTCTGCTCCAAACCCGAAAGCGTGAACTTCGGGGAAGTTCCTGCATAGACCGAAGCCGGACCGGTGAGGGCCCACAGGGCAGACGACGCTTCGTATATTACAAAGCGACGAAGTCCGCTGGAAACGCCCCGGGCTTCGAAGAGCACCGGTCCCTTGTCGGAGGCCGCCAGAGCGATATCCACACCGGCGGCCCCTGCGCCGTCGGCATATCGATTGGAAATATAAACGTCTTTTTTGTAGAAGTCCACTCGCTCGCCGGGGGCAAAGCCGGTGACCGAAGCCGATACCGGCTCACCGGCGCTTTGGCCTTCGGGGATCACTGTCAGGGATGCTGCCCGGGGCGAAACATCCACCACAGAGATCGCCGTGTAATCACCTCTCACTGCCCGGACTTCCAGTTCACCGGCTGCAGTATAGGGGATCTGATAGGTTTCACTGCCGCTGACTGTCAGCTTGGTGTCCGTAGCATTTGTCACAGCGATATCCGGATACACACGGGTCCCGTTCAGGTAAACTTGCACATATCCGGTATTGCCCGGATCCACAGACCCAAACTCAGCAGCTTGTACCGTGATCGGATCACCGGCGTCCGCCTCGGCGGGAACCGTTACCAAGGGCACATACTGGGCGATCACATAGGTCTTGATCACCCGGGCATCGGAGCCGTCGCCCTCGGCCTTGAAGCGATGGGCGCCGACCATGTTCGAAGGGATCGCATAACTGAATACTGCAGTCCCCGCCCCGTCGGCCACTTCCCAGTCCCATGCCGATCCGCTGTCGTCGATATACAGTGCGACCCATTCACCGGGCATCATGCCGGAGACGGTGATCGCAAGGACCTGACCGGGCTTTGCGCTGTCGGGCAAAACAGCCATGGTCGGACGGTAGGCCAAGGCCTGATACCCCACGGCCGTTACTGCAGAACCGGTCCGGTTCCCGGCCCGGTCGTAGGCAAAGACCTGGAAATCATAAGTATATGTCAGGCTATTCGGGACAAAATCGTATATCACTGCGCCGCCGCTCACCTGCGCCGGAATGTCGTAGCGGGTTTCGGAGTGGGACGCCGCAACTTCGTAGTGATGGATATCGTCGGAAGCGCTTTCGAAGGTGAGCCGGATCTTGCCGATCATCGGCTCCACATTGCTGATGACGGGAACCGCCGGCGCCGTGTTGTCCACCCAAAGCGTCATCGTGAAGGAAGCGGTGTTGCCCGCCATATCTGCAGCGTTGACCCTTAAAACATATTGTCCGTCCGGCAGTTCGCCGGCATGATCGTTGGACAGGCGAAAACTGTTGTCTCCGCCATTGATCCCCGTGATGCTCTCCCAGCCGTCAGACGTATCGAAGGGTCGCAGCTCGGCCGCCAGGGTATCCAGCGCCACATCTTCGTCGATGAGGATTTCATACCAGGTGTCTTCGTTGATATATCCGTTCTCAGGGACCAGAATGCCGGTGTAGTATTCCCCAAGCCCGTTGATCACAGGCGCCTGACTGTCCTTCTTGCCGGCCACGTCGGCCTGGACCGCATTGGAGAAGGGGCCGTAGCGGCCTTCGGTGACATAGGCCCTCACAGCATAGTAAAAGCTGTCGTTGTCATCACTGGGAAAGTAGGCCCTGTAAGGGTATTCCTCCGTCGGATTCTCCGCACCGTATCCGATATAGTATGACGTAGTCCCGATCTTGGTCATGGACGCCGTGTCGGCCGTCGTGCCCCGGAAGATGTCATAGTAAACTGTTCCCTCTGCAGGAATATCCCCAGGGGCAGCCCAGTAAAGATCCACGGTGCCTGTGGTAACGGCTGAGATGGTCAGATCCGTAGGCGCAGAGATCGGTGCAGTCTGCATGTTGATGCTCAAAGCATACGTCTGGGAGCTTCCACTGGTTTCATAAGCCACCGACCGGAGCACTGCGCTGCCGTTGTACGGCGTCGTGGAAGTATCCCACTGCACATCGGTGATCTCAAAGTCGCCGTAAGGGTAGGTGACGGGACTGGTTCCCAGCAGGACCGTGTTGCCCGAATAGTCCAGATAGTAGCGCACTTCTGCGATCCGAAGGGAACTGTAGAAGCTGTAAGCCCGCAAATAGTACTCGTCCGCATCGATGAGATCCCCGTTGTACATCGTATAGTAGCTGCCGCTGCCGTCGCTATTGTACCGGAGGGCCGTAAGGGACAGGGTGTAGTTGGGGTAGGTGATGTTGATCACGCTGCTGACGACCTGCCCTTCTCCGGTACCGGTGACCGCAATGGCCTTGATCGTTCCGTTTTCGGCGATATTGATCACTTCCCCGGTATATAACGTGGAAGATGTGGTCGGATCGGAACCGTCTGCAGCATAGTAGATCGACGCACCGTCGAGATTGGATTCCAGCGTGACATCCCATCCTGTGGTCCCACGCTGCCCGTGGCCGATCACCGGCGTATCCACCGTCGCCACTTCGATGGTGAAGGGGACGTCGCCCGTCGCATCAGAGGATGCATAGACCGTCAAGTCCAGGTAGCCGTCGTTTTCGTCCAGCTCGTAAGTATCTGCCGTAAACGTATAGGGCAGATCCTCGTACAGAATACTGTCGCCGTAATAGGATCCCCAGCTGTAATTCCAAAAGTCTGGGCCCACTGCATACACATAACTGACGCCGGCTCCCTCCACGCGGATGGTGTACTCGCCGGAAATCGTAAGCGGCAGGGTAAAGCTTTCGTTCACATTCGCTCTGATCAGCCCTTCCGCCGGCGTATCCAGAGCCAGGATCCGTTCGCCGGTGATGCGAATAAATTCCGACAACTCCTGGGAGTGCTGCCCACCGGATTCCTCCACGGCCCGCAGCCGGGTATTCTGCTGCAAGGTGATGCTCCCGGTCGTCGTATAGATCTGCCGCGTAAGGCTGGACAGGGGATCGGAGCCGTCGAGCGTATAATAGATCGTTCCCAGATCACTGCCGCTGAGCGTCGGCTGGTATCCAGCCGCGTAATCGCCCGATTGGTTCTGATTCGTCCAAAGCGGTACAGGAATGCCTGCCGTGTACTGTACGTGGGTCAGATCGCTGGGCAGACCATTCTTATAGGTGATTGCTTTTAAATCTAAACCAGCTTCGCCAAGTGTAAAGGTGTTCGTGCCTTCGCTCACAGATCCGTTCAGAGCGACCGTAAAATATGTAAGCGTCGAATCGTCGGGATCGCTGCCGTCGGTGGTGTAATAGACTGTGGTTTCCGGTTGTGCCGTAACGGTGATCGTCACTCCCGCAGGCTGTACCGCTGCTGAGGGGGTAAAGACCGGCGCATCGGGATTGGCAAGGTGAAGCGACTTATAGTACAACAAAGAATAGACTCCGTCTTTGCTCGAGTAAGTTCTCAAATCGGCACTGCTGTTGACCTCAAAGGTTCCGGTATAGCCCTGATATGGGGCAGGGTCTTCGGAATTCATATAATCCACGCTGTAATAGATATCAGCGCCCGCAGTATCCGTTGCCAGGGTAACGGGAACGACCTCTTCGTAATATGCCATCCAGCCGGTGCCGATCAGCGTAGCGGTGGTGGACATCTCAGGCGTTGCAGGAACCCCTTTTTCCAGCATGAGCGTAAACGGCCCCGCATATCCCGCATTTTGAACATAAACGAGATACGTTCCGCTGCTTTCGGCCGTAAAGCCGGTGTCCTGCCAGGATTCGGTATTGTCCCCGATCCAGTTGGGGTATCCGTAATCATCCAGATTGCATGCTTCGCCCGTAACGGCGTCGATGATATAGACTGCCAGGGTCCGGCTGCCGTCGAGCATCAATTTGAGGCCGTAGTTTTCCCCTGCCGTTGCGCTGAAGCTGTATACAAGACTGTCGTCCGCTGTCATCGTTCCGCTTGTGGCAGCAGTATTACCCGTAAAGGAGAGCGTACCGGTTTTTAAGTAGTAGAAACAACGAAGGGCGGTGCTGCTTGCGCCGCTGTCGGGATCTTGAGCAAAAAAGTCGCGGCTGACATATCCGGATCCTCCGACTGGAATCATAACGGTTGCGGGCTGAACACCGTGAGACACTTCCTCCGCCCACGTGTCCGTGGGATCCAGACTGTAGATCTCCATCCCTGCTTCAGCGGACACCGTCAATACAATAGCGCCCTCTGACGTCAGGTCCGTCAGTAATACCTCTCCGGAAGGAACGTTCACGGTGGGTGCCGCCGGCGGGGTCACGCCGTCGACTTGGAAGATCGGCTCCAATCGCTCGACATAATTATAGTCGTAATCATAGGATACCCGGATCACAGCTTGCTGATCCGCCTCCAGGTATTCCATAATTTGAGACTGTCCATCCCACATACCGACTGAAGTATATGGTGTAAAAACACCAGCTGCATAAGAGCCGAGGGAAATCCGGGCCAAGCTATTGACAAAGTCATACCCGCCATCGGTATCATAGTTCAGTATTTTTGCCAAATAATAACCATCGGAAGGAACTGTAAAGGTATACAATTCCTCTTCGTTGGAAGCAGTTAAAATGGCCGAGATTGTGGTGCCAAGCGTATAAGCTGTAAGGGACGGTCCCTCGGGAGGCGCACTGCCGGGGCTGTTCACCTGGAGCACGACGGCGCCGTCTGTTCCGCTGTTTACGACTTCGAGGAAGAACGTTCCCGCAGTTTCAAAATTATAGCCAATGGAGCCGTCGACATCCGAAGCAAGCTCTTGAAATGTCTCGACGCCGGGATCACCGGATACGGTTCCCATCTTCGTGGACAGAACAGGGCCTGATGTTGCTGCGTCATGGATGATCGTATAAGCGCCGGTTGTTGTGACGGTAAACGAAAAGTATTGTGTGGAGCCGCCAGGGAACAGTGGAACGATGAAAGCCTCATCCACTGTGATATACCCCGGCGCAGATATCGTATAGGAAGCCGGAGGAGGCGGATCCCCGCCGCCGCCAGGAGGAGGCGGTGGAGAATCGCTGGCAGTCACCAACAACTCGTCGTCTGCCGGTTCCTCGATGGCAGCTTCCGTTGTCCCTGACACTTCCGGTTCCGGCGGAACCTCCAGAGAGAGTAATTCGTTACCTTCTTCCAGGGGCATTTCCAAGGTTGCGGGATCCGTGGATCCCTCCGCATAGATCGGCGACCAGACGGTCTGGGCTGCCGTATTGAACACCATGATCAGTGTGAGCAGATATGCCAAGAAGCTGTGTCGATTTCTGTACATGGTCGGGTCCTCTCTGCGTCGATACTATAAAACCCGGTGGCAAAGCGCCTCCGCTTGATCGCATTATAGTATAGTTGTTCCATAAAAAAATCACCCGAAACGGGTGATTTGTCGAATTATTTTGCACTATTCCAAGATATCTCGCATTTGCCGAATAAATTCGCTTTTATTGCTCACTCGAAGCTTTGCATACAGACTTTTGATGTGACTCTTGACCGTATTCTCGCTGATCCCCAGCTCCTGGCCGATCGACTGATACGTAAGTCCCTTTTGCAGCAATCCGGCGATCTGCCGTTCTCGAAGCGTCAACCCGCTACGCTCAAACTGCTCCTGCAGCATCGCCGCACCGGCATCCGCCGAAGATGGATTCGCTTGTTGCTTTGCACGGATGTCGTCTGCATCCGCCGCCGCTTTGCGGGCCAGATCCCGATTGAGGCCCACTACAAAGTCGTTGTCACCCACCACGGAAGCCAGCCGCCCGTAGAGCAGGGGCAGGACCATCAGCGTCACCATCACCACAGCCAGGGCGATGATCAGCGGATACTGCGCTCCCTCTCTTCCCGCCGGCAGAAATTGCCCGATGATCACACCGATGCCGATCCCAAGGACATTGGCCGAAAGACCTACACCGAAAATTTGAGCCGGCCGGCCGGTAAAGGTGAGCATTTCTCCCAGGATCGTCCACCAGAAAAGGTCGCAGACGCCAAAAGCCCCCAGCATCAGGGTGTTGATCACCAGAAAGCTGGTCAGAGAGCGATCCAAAGAGAAGAACAGGACAAAGGACAGTCCAACGATAACGATAGCCAGGTACAGAATATAGGACTTGTTGATCCGTTCCGGAAGCCGGAACAGTAAATAGATGACGGCAATGTAAGGGATCGCCCAATAAAACTGCTGGAAAAACGTAAATGGTCCGAAAGCAGGGAGTACGATCCGATACATGAGCCCCGAGTTGACAGACAAGACCACGACGAACAGATACAGGGCCAGAAGCGATTTTTTGAGCTGACTGGACGGAATGCCGCGCCGTCTTGCCTCCAGCTTCGGCTCCGGTGCATCCACAACTCCGACATCGACCACCCTTTGACGGGGATCGACGACCAGTAGAAATGCTGCAGCCAGGGCAGCCGTGGCCAGAAGAAAGCCCGCCAGAGAAGAGATGCGGCCGGTGACGCTGTTGATGGCGATCATCAGCAAGTTGGAAAGCATGATCGCCCGGGCCGCCGTCGAAAGTCTTTGGCCAGCTGGCGTGTATTCCTTGAAATCGAACGCCCAGGCTGCGATCACCATGCCACCGAAAAACGAGGCAAGCGTCATGGCCGGGATCCATACTGCCGGCAGTGGCAAGAGCAAAGACACCACCGCACCCAGGCAGGCTGCAACAGAAAGGATCATCACCCGCCTGGCGAAGGCAGGGGAAGTGCAGATCAGACCAGCCGTTACCAGACCGACCACATTGGCCAGGATAGACCAATCCTGATAGGCGTCTCCGGGCACGATGCCCCGCTCCGCCCAGAAGGCATGGAGTGTGCCTCCCTGAAAGGCTACGGACAGAAACCATGCAGAAAACAGGGAAAACCAGGCGATGGAACGGTTTCTCCTGTCGATCTGAGCGTTGTGTTGTGATGGGGCTTCGATACTTTTGCGCATATTATTCTCTGGCTTTTAGCAACCTCCTGATGGTGAGTGATTAATGTGATATTATATCATATGCAGTAATTTTATTGTGCAAAACATAAATACTACTCTTTAAAATCAGCACCACCCGTCTAACGGGTGGTTTGCTCAGGGCTATAAGCCCTTACTACCGGCCAGCGTCTCAAGGCGCTGGCTTTTACTTTGTTCAAGCCACTTTGCCTTTGTCTCTTTTGCTCATCCCTGAAAGGGATAATAGTAACGCCGAATTACCCCTTGAAGGGGTCTTCATACTCCTTGACGCTCAATTTGTCCATTGCTATGACATGGTTTTCTTGCTCTTGGATATACCTTTTGATCGTTTCTTCATTCAAACCTACTGTGCTTACATAATATCCCTCGGCCCAAAAGTGACGATTGCCAAATTTGTATTTCAGATTTGCATGCTTGTCAAACATCATCAGTGCACTTTTCCCTTTGAGATACCCCATGAAGCTTGACACGCTAATCTTTGGCGGAATGCTTAACAGCAAATGCACATGGTCTGACATCATGTAGCCTTCAAGAATCTCCACACCTTTATATGAATCACCTTTCCTTTCGTTATATAGTGGCTTGAACACCAACATTATAGCCGAAAAGGTGATTTAGTTTAACTCTTGTCTCTTACCCGCATAGCGGGTAGTTTTTTTGTTTCGCACGCTTCGCGTTCTCAACCGGCCTCTAAGCCATAACAAAAACATGGAGCGGATATGATCCGCTCCATGAAAAGCTTTACTTCGCTTTATTATAAGTTTTTTTAGTACTACTCAGTGATGAGAAGTAAGTCAGCAATCAAGTCTTCATCTGTATCGTAAAGAACAACTTTTGTCATTCCGACCAGATTTGCCTTAGAAATAGCTACTTTAATAAACTCAGTTTCGCCAGTTTCCATCATATATGCGATAGCATCTGAATCAACTGTAATACCATCAAGAGCACCATTTGTATAAGCTACAGAAGGTGTAAGTGTTGCCAAAACATCAATTTCCGTGGCCACACCAGCACTTACGTCTGTCAAGGCAGTTACTTCGCCGGCAGTGTTGACTGTGATCTCAAAAATCTTGGTCTTTGCAGCATTGGCAGGAGTGTTCAACCAAGTATAAACTGCTGTCTTGATGTCGTATTCGGTCTCAACACCGTCTACCAGCATAGTTGCAATGTAGTCAGTAGAACTTGCTGTAGTCTTAGCCCAACCAGTAACAACACCATAAACATTGTCTGTGTCAACACCGGTTCCATTAATAACCATTACAGAAATGCTGTTGTTCTCTGCATAGTAATCAGCCTGGAATTCACTACCTTTAGCCTTTGCTACAGTCGTTACTCCGTAGAAATCTTCATCGGTAGCGTCAAAAGCAGGATCCGTGACATCAACAGTGAACAGCACAGCATTGCTGGATACCGGAACACCATTATAGGTCATCTTGGAAGTCAGTTCTTTATCGGTAGCGGGCATTGCGAAGTAGTTGTCGCCATCCGCGTCATTAAGATCAGCATTGTACACTACGAGATAGTCAATGACTCCATCACTGTCAACGCCGTATTCCACGAGAGCGCCGCCAGCGGTAAAGGGTCCTGCTGCATCGAATCCGCCTAACCAGTCTCCACCAGCAGCAATTACGCCAGCCAGTGCAAGATCGCCGTCCACATCGAATGTTTTATCTGTTCCATCACTTAAGAATAACTTAAGCAGGGCATCCGATCCGGAAAGTCCGGTACCTGCATCTTCTGTCATCAGAACGATTGCAAAGTTGCCACCCGTCTTGGGATTGACATCCATTTCATAGATGTAACCATTCACATCCAGATACAGTACAACTTCATCCTCAAGTTTTACACCACCGTTGCCGACTGCACTAGTCAATGCTGTAAAATTATCATCAGCATATTCATAGGCCTTGCCATTAACTGTGATCTTCTCTGCGTCTGAAGAAATTCTTGTCACTTCACCTTCGATGGTTTCAGTTCCGACTTCGATTCTAGTGATTTCGCCACCAGATTTGTAAATGTAAACCACGTTGTCTTCATCGATGTCTTCCAGGCTATCAACACCTATCAGTGCAAATGAACCGAGATCGATATCATCATTGTTGTTCAATGTGAAGTTGTGATTTGCAATGTTGTCGTCTTCGAGATCGCCATCTTCAAACATGAAGTCAGCATCAATCGTCCATTCGGATACGGAATAAACTTCCTTAATCTTAACGCCGGAAACATCGGCAGCGATCTTGTATTCTACACCTGCAACGACACCACCTACGATAGCACCTTGTGAACCGTTAACGAATTCAACGGGTGCAACAGCAGTAGCGGCGGTAGGCGCATTATTAAGTGCATTTCCGATCAGGTCATAGTCTTTGTCAGTTCCTTCAAAAACATCACCGGCTGTCCATCCGTTTGCACCCATCGCAGCATCGAATTCACCAGTCAGGAACACGGATTTTACTTCTTTGATTGCAATGATTTCGTCATCACTGTTTACATATGCTGTGATGTAAGCGCCTACAAGATGTCTAATGTTGGCAACCGCTTCGTCAGCCATGGTTTCGTCCAGAACAAAAGCGTCTCCTGCAACTCCACCAGCAGGTGCGTATAGTTCTGCACCGAGTCTGTCGAGCATAAGGTCATATACAGCGGGAGGACCGGCCTGCAACATTGTCGCTGTCCATACTCCATCCTTGTCAGTCTTACCAATGCTCTGATCTAATGTCTGATAGACCATGATGGCGATGTCGCCTCTGTTGGCTCCGGCAGAACCGGCTTTGATTCCGTCAAGGATTCCCAGGACCTTCGCCTTGGTAACCCAGTTTACGGGCCATGCGCCTACGAGACTGTCCGGGGTGTAACCCAGAGCGGCAACCAGCATTTTGGCCGCTTCGTCGTAGGATACGGTGTTGTTCGGCTTGAATGTGCCATCGGGATAACCATTGATGATTCCAAGGCTAACCGCATAAGCGACATACTTGTCGGACCAGTTGCCTGCCATGTCGGAGAAGCCAGAAGTTCCTGCCGCATAGTCTTCCAGGCCCAGGGCGGCGATAACAAATTTCGCCATCTCACCTCTGGTTACGATGCCGGCGGGCTTAAAGCTTCCGTCCGGATAGCCTGATACAACTCCAAGTTCTTTGAGTACATTGACTGCATCTTCGCAATCTTCGCCGATGACATCGGACGGAGCTGCTGCGAAGGTGAAGGCAAAGCTGCCCAGAACCAGAGCGAGTACCAATACTAATGAAAGTATTTTTCTCATTCTTAATTCCTCCTTAAGAATTCTTCGAAGGGGAGTAACGTTTTGTTGCTTTGATCAAACTATCCTCCCCCTCCGAAGATAATTTGACAACTATACGTAGGAATGTTTACAGCATAACACGGCAAACATAACCTATCACAGTGAATTATACCACAACCCGAAGGCCTTTCAATCAATCTACAGAAATGTAACATTACTGTAATATCAGGCGCCGACAGGGGTTTCGTATGGTATGGAGTGATTATGTGCCTGTTTTTGGGGATTGTCCATTACAGTGGTGTTACGTCTTGGTTACGGTTTGGCGCGTTTCTCTCAGTACAGCCGATGCAGCATCCAGTACCCGATATCCCCGTCCATGATGATCGGCACGTCGCAGGTCCGCTGAATGCCGCCAGAATAGGTGACGGTGAAGCGGACGATCTGCAGGGTGGGGGCGGCGATGTTCGCACTGGCCCACAGGTCCGGGGACCAGAGGACGCCGGTGTAGGGGGTCTCGCCGGCTGGGTTGGCAGGTCCGGCGGGCAAAAGGGTACAGGTGGGGGCAGGGTGGTCCGCCAGGGCCGCAGACACGGACAGGGGGGTGCCGCCGACCTGTGCTGCAAGGCACAGGCGCTCGCCGGGCCAGAACACGTTGGTACCCCGGGCCCGAGGCGAGGGCAGGGCGCTGTACAGCGCCCAGTCGGCGGCCGTATCCACATCCGCTCCGAACCACTTCTGATTGAACCGGACCCGATTGTTTTCCCACTCCGGCGTATGGTCCACCTGTCCGCGAATGCCCAGGGTGGACACACAACTGAAGCGATAATGCTTCAGCCCGGCCCCGGTCTGATCCCGGACCACGGACACCACATCGTAGCGGCCGGCCCGGGCCGTCTCGGGCACCGGGATCCGCAGCAGCGGATATCGGCCGGTGCCGTCCGCCGTGATCCCCTCCCGGAAGTCCGTATAAAACGGAAGACTCATCCCCTCTCCGAAGTAGACCTCGGTCGTCAGCTCCAGCACATCCTTTTCCACGTCGTCCACCCCCACGCAGATCTCGTAGGAATCCCCAGG
>DPKU01000130.1:12566-15087 GCA_003542355.1 Clostridiales bacterium
AACCGGTCGATGGGCTCCGCCAGTACTTTCCCGTGGGAAGGATGGAGCCCGTCGTTCATGGGGGTGTGGGTATAACGCCAGTAAGACGCTTTGGACGGGTCGTCCTCGTAATCGCTGTAGTGCATGGAAAAGGAGACCCGTTCTCCCTTTGCGTAGACCGGCAAGTCCTCGGGCTCCTCCGCTTCTTCTTCCGGGGCCACAGTAGCTTTCGCCTGGTCTGTTGTCCATTCCTGCAGCACCGCTTCAGTTGTAAAGGCCGTTTGCTCCAGGTACACCTTCACCCCTTCTTCCACTGTATAGATCCGAAAATCGCCGATGCGCACCACCCCTTCTTCGCCGGGGCGAAAGGCGATCTCCGCCGCACCAGCAAAGCAGCCGTTCTCACCATAGGCATTTTCTCTCTCCATGAGCATCCGGCCCTCCCGGACGCCCGCCGGGACCGGCGCGCCGGGCAGCGTGATCATCGCTTCCAAATCCGTAAACCACCCGTAGGATCCCCGGTAGGTGGCCGAATACTGCCGGATCACCTGGGTGCCGCTTACATTCTCCATGGCCAGCCGGTATTCACGAGGAATGTTGGCAAGGGCGCTCTGGGGATAGCGGTCGTTGTACATGCAACTCCACTGATGGTCCAACCACTCGTACGTGACGTTGTTATAATTCTTGCCGTTGGTGAGGGTGGGCTGAGAAAAGGTGTCCAATCCCAGGTACAGGGCATCCTGCCCGGGGGGAAGGGTGACAGTCATGATGTATCTGCCAGGGTCGCCGCTCAGGACAGCGTAGTCGTTCCCTGCCTCGCCCCGGATACAGTCGGCCCGGAAGGGAGAATAAAAGGCCGCGGTGACGGGGGCCGTAAACCGGCCTTCCACCCGGGCAAGACCGCCGGTCTGCCGCAAGGCGGACCGGCAGGGAACCGGGGTCTCCGGCGCAGGGCCCTCCGGGCCGGGGACAGTCTCCACCAATACTAGGCGCAGGTTATCCAGCCGGGTGTAATAGTCCATCAGACGCCCGCCATACCCCCGGGCATAAGCCCGGAGCACATATTCCCCGGGTTCCAGAAAGTGACGGAACTGATAAAAGCCCTTGCTGGAACCGGCCACAAATTCGTCCCAGATCCTTTCCGGGCCGCCGTCCTTGCACAGGGCAAAGTAGTTGGCCATAAACCCGATGTCCCGCAGGATGTCGTAGTCGAAGGACAGAACACCCAGGGTGTTTTCCGGTACAGAGAACGTGATGTCCGAGCTGGCCGAAAGGTATCGATTGCTCCAGTTGCTCCCCTGATACAGATATGCATGGGCGGCGTTGTACCAGCCGTTCAGAAAACGGCTTTCCTCCAGTCCGAAGGGGCTGCCGGCGCGGAAGCCGGAAAAGTCTTCCACATATTCGGCCAACACACGGTAATGGCCGCCTTCCTCCACGGAATCGGGATGAAAGACCGGCGTCTCGGCGGTGACGGAAAAAATGTCTTCGGATGCCGTCGTTGTATATTCGTAGTAGTATTCCGCTCCGGACCGAAGCTGCAGGGGTTTGGAGATGGAGCCTTCGGGGGTTTGGGTGGTCAGGATCATTGTTTTCGCTTTGTCCTCGGGCCGGTCCAGGATCTCCAGGGCCAATGCGGCGGGATCAAAGGGACCGGCCAGGAGTGTAGAAAAACCTTTGGAAGGATCGTCGGGTAAATGACGGAGCCGCAGCCGGTCCATGCGGCTTTCCCGGGACTCCCGGAGGGCGATCACATGAGTGGTGTGTGCGGCCGCCGGCTGAACCTGGTGATTGGCTCCCGTAGAAAACAGGAGCAGGCCGGGGCTCCGGACTCCATATTCCAGGATCCGGTTCAGACCGCTGCAGAGGTCGGTGTGGGCGCCCGGGGCGGCGGTCCCCGCCGCCGGGGCATACCCGAGCACTTCTGTCCGTTCGGGCATGCCGTGGACCGGCCCGTTGTTGAACCCGGAATCGGCGATATAGGTCCACTGGGCGCCCAGCCCGACCAGCACGCTCCCGTCATCCTTCTCCACGCCAAACAATAGCCGGGAAGCTTCCGTAGGATAGCCTTCTGTGTTCCGTACTGACGTCACTCCGCTGTAGTCGTCATACAGACCGTACACCGTGGCCGCCACCGTTCGCGATGACGAAGCGCGATATTTATTCCGGATCCCCACATAGCGGATCCGGCTGCTGCTGTCGTAAATCGGAACGGCACAGTCGGAAAAGCCCTCCGTGACCGGCGCATTCTGCGCCCACAGCAGCCCACCTTTCGTATCAAAAGCCCGCAGCCTGGCCATGTTCCCTTCCACCGTACTCGTCACCAGCAGCCCTTCCGCATCCTGCCCCACGGCATACACTTGTGCTGCAGGATCATCCCCGGAGGTTCCCTGCAGACGAACCATTTCCAGCGTCTGACGTTCCGGATCAAAAAACCCCCGCAACAATTCTCCACCCCGGCGGATCAAAAACGAATCCCGGCCGCCAAGAATCTGCACGGCACCGGGTGCGGCATACAATTCCTCCGAGGCGATCTTTGTCA
>DPKU01000110.1 GCA_003542355.1 Clostridiales bacterium
ATGGTTCCTCTCGTGCCTTCCGGCCGGCCGAAAACGCGCCAACCCGCTGCAAATCGCGGAATCCGGCCGGCCGCGGTGCAAATCGTGCCCGGAAAACAGCGCCGTAGGAACCAAATGGTTCCCCTCGTGCCTTCCGGCGGGCCGAAGTCCCGCCGATTTGGCGGTAGAACGGCGCCAATTGGGAAATCCGGCCGGCTCCGGTGCAAAGCATGGAGCTTCGGCGGGCCGCGGCGCGAGGCATGGAGGTTCGGCCAAATGCAGTGTAGAAACTGGGAATCCGGCCGGCCGGCGGCGCAAAAAAGGAATACAGGGACCCCCGACTCCCGGAAGTCCCTGCACAAGTATTATTCTAAGCCATCTAGCGGTTAATCGTCTGAGTTCTTTCTTTCGACGCCGTTTTCGTCGTACTGCTTCCGCTTAGCCGTGATCGACTCGATATCGATCCGGAAAATTTTTGTATAAGGCACACCGATGTCCGCAGCAGGTCCAAAATACGTCATCTTTTCCGGCGTATACTTCCGGCAGATGAGCTCCAGGGCCAGACGCTTTTCCTCCGGCGCCGTCACTTCGGACACCCGTCCTTCCACAATGGCGGATTCGTACTCTGTGGTAAAAACACTGCGGATCAGCCGGGAGGTCTTTTCCGGATCGCGCACCATTTCGCCGAGTTCTTCTTCCGTGTAGAGGTCCGGCACCTGTACGTCCCCCACAAACACGACGCGTACCCGGGCGCCATCGGTCAGCAAATCGACCTTGTGGCCTTCCCGGGCTGAGTGGAAATAGAAAGCGCCGCCATCCCGAGCCAAAGAAAGCGGCACACTGTAAGGCAGACCCTGATCGTTGATCGACACGATGCCATATCGGGCTTTGTCGATCACAGCTTCTCCGAACGCACGGTCCATTTCTCTGTCATTTCTACGCATCGCTCGAACACCCATATCCGATGTCCTCTTTCGCAGTACGGCAACATTTGAAATAGATCGCCTCCACGCTCCGGGCAAAATCAAGGTAGGAATTGCTCTTGTCCGGACCTTTTCCTGATGCATTTGCGCGGATTTGAAAAGGTCCTTTCTTATCCAGCAGTCCGTCCAGCTGATCCTTGAATTCCTCGAAGGACTCATACTGCCAGCCGTTTACCCCGTTCTGGATCACATGATCCAGGGAAGGATCCTTGCGGCACAGGGCCGGCACCCCATTGGCCAGGGCTTCCAGCGTGGACAGCCCCTGGGTCTCGCTCCTGGAAGCGCTTACGAAGACGTCTCCAACCTGATAATAAGAGGATATTTCGCTGTGCTTTACCATTCCCGCAAAGACGACCTGTCTGGGAAGCCCCAGCGCTCCGGCATAGGCGCGCAGCGATTCCCGCCGGGGTCCGTCTCCGACCACCAGAAGCGTTAGATCCTTTCTGGGAAGCTTTGACATAAAAAACATGATCTCTTCCAAGTTTTTTTCCTTTGCCAGCCGGCCGATCGCCACCAGGATTTTATTCTCCTCCGGGATTTTTAAGCTGCTGCGAAGCGACCGTTTTTCCACGTCTCCGATGTGTTTGGGTGCGACGTCGGCATCCAGTCCGGTGGGCACCACCTCGATGTCCGTCGAAAGGCCGTAGCCCCGGAGCATCGCTTTGACCTTTTCCGTGGGCACGACCACACAAGCGGTCCGGTCAAGGACCCGCTTGCTGAACTTCGACACCATCGCCCGGCCCAGCCTTTTGTTCGGGATAAAATAATGGGTGTAGTCTTCGTACACGGTATGATACGTGTGAACGATGGGGATATCCAACAACACCGCGATGTAATGCGCCATGTAAAATGTACTAAATTCCGACTGGGAATGGATGATGTCGGGTTTCCACCGGATCAGCTCACGTATATGCTTGCTTACCCGCAGGGACGTAAAGGCCACCCTTGCGCCGGGATAGACTCTGGCTGCGTTCACAGAACTGATATAGGTCACATTCCCTTTGGTTGCGGAGCGCCTGCTTGGCGAAGCCGTCAGGATCCGGACTTCGTGCCCCAGTTCCTCCAGGCCTTTCGCCAGGTTTTCGATGGATACCACCACCCCATTGATCACGGGATCGTACCATTCTGTGGTTATAAGTATCTTCAAGCGGTTACACCTCTTTATATTTCGTAGCGTTATTATACCACTAAGCGCATGGGCGCAAATACTTTTTTATGCACTGTTTCAAGGGCTGACGCCCACTCGTACTTCGACCTGATGCGTTCGCTTGTCGTCTATTAGCGTGATCGTATGATCCGCCTGGATCTGTCCATCCACGCGCATCTGAAGCACACCATTACCGATGCCGTCCGGATTGGTCACATTGATCTGATACAACGTTTCTTTGTACTTGTACTTCATTTCGTAGGCCGTCCATTTTCCTGGAAAGCTTGGAGCAAGGATCAATTTATCCCCTTCCTTATTCAAGCCGAGAATGCGCTCCAAGCCAGCCTTGTACATCCAGCCGGCCGCGCCGGTATACCACGTCCAGCCGCCTCTTCCGATATGCGGCTGCTCTGCATATACATCGGCAGCCATCACATAGGGTTCGACCTTATATACCCAGCTTTCTCTGGGCGTTCGCGCGTGGTTGATGGGATTGAGGAGCCGAAAGCAGTTCCACGCCTTGTCGCCCTGGCCCAATGCAGCGTATGCCGCAACGACCCAGGCAGCAGCATGGGTATATTGTCCTCCGTTCTCCCGCACACCCGGCAGATACCCCTTGATGTATCCCGGATCCAGCGGCCCATCGTGAAAGGCCGGAGTAAGCAGTTTGAAGATTCCTTCCGCCTCCATTATCAAATAATTTTCCAGGGCCTGCATGCCCTTCGCGCTTCTTTGTGCATTCCCTTTGCCTGAAAGCACAGACCAGGTTTGCGCCAGCGAATCGATTTTACATTCACTGTTGACAGCAGACCCCAGGGGTGTCCCATCGTCGAAGAAAGCCCTTGTGTACCAATTCCCATCCCAACCGTTCTTCTCTATCGCATCCGCTACGTTGTCGATGATCTGTGCATAGCTGTCCGCCCGATCCGCCTGGTCCCTTGCCCGGCAGATCGGTATGATCTTTTGCAGTGTTGTGCACAAAAACCATCCCAGCCAGACGCTTTCTCCCTTTCCGCCGCTGCCCACATTGTTCATGCCGTCGTTCCAGTCGCCGCCGCGGATCAGAGGCAGTCCATGGGCACCGAACCGGAGTGCATTGTCCACAGAACGGATGCAGTGATCATAAAGAGAGAAGGTTTCATCGGAAACCTCAGGCTGACAATACCTGTCCGCTTCGTCGGCGCGCAGCGGCTCGCCCCGGAGATAGGGCGCTTTGGCATTCAATATGTCCGCATCCCCGGTGACCCGGATATATTCGGCCGTCACATAAGGCAGCCACAGGTAATCGTCCGAAATGTGCGTTCGGGGACCTTTGCCGCTGGGCTCATGCCACCAATGCAGCACATCGCCTTCTTCAAATTGATGGCCTGCATGCTTCAGGATCTGGGTACGAGCAAGAGAAGGCCAGACGGCAATCAGTGAAAGTGTGTCCTGAAGCTGGTCCCGGAAGCCATAGGCGCCTCCTGCCTGGTAGAATCCGGAGCGGGCCCACATCCTGCAGGAGATCACTTGATACAAGAGCCATCCGTTCAGCATGATATTCATTGCAGCATCCGGCGTCTCCACCTGAACAGTCTGCAGCTTGTCGTTCCAAAACCGTTCGACTTCCGCCAAAGCATCCCTTGCCTGGGTTACGTTCCTGTATCGGTCGGCAAGGGCCAGCGCCGCCTCCGGGCTGTCTGACATCCCCATGGCAAAAACAATATCTGCTGTTTCATTCGGGCCTAGTGTCACAGGAACCTGCATCGCAGCACAAGGATCATACCCTGCGCCGGTGGTCCCTGAAAGAGATCCGGCCCTCAGCGCTGCTGGAGAACCAAAGCTTCCCTGTCCAAAAAACTCTTTCCTGTCCGCGGTGACGGTTCGACCCTTGACCGAGACATTCATAAAGCAGACCTTGTCGGCAAACTCTCTGTTGTACGGATTTTCGATCAACAATGTCCCGTCGTCAGATTGGGAGCTGACCAGGTGCATACCCGTGTCGCTCATGCTGACGCCCAAAATAGGCGTTATGTAATACGTAACACGAACCGTTCGACGCTCCGGGCTTTCGTTGTGAAGCCGTATCAGGCTGAGTTTTACCGTGTCTGCAACCGGTACGAACTGCACCAGCTCTTGGCGGATCCCGTGGCTTTGATGCCGGAAGGCCGTATAGCCGAATCCGTGCTCGATCACATAGGGCTCTTCCTCACGAATGGGCAGCGGCGTCATGGACCACAAGGCTTTGTCATCTTCACTGAGATAGATCACTTCCCCGGGCTCGTCGCCGATCGGATCATTGGACCATTTCGACAACTTATTTTCGCGGCTGTTTTCGCACCAGGCATAGCCTCCGCCCGACTCCGACACCATAAATCCGAAGTTTGGATTGGCGATGACATTCATCCAGGGCGCAGGGGTCATCTGGTTTTTCTCCAGTTTTATAACGTAGCACTTCCCTTTTTCCGCAAACCCGCCCAGGCCGTTGAAAAATTGCAGATGCTGCTTTTCTCCCGGCACATGCTTCAAAAATGGGAAGTCCGCCCGTCGGTCCGCCCGGCCATAGTCGGGGACATCTCTATGCTGCGGGAGCGGTTCCGCCGTATCGGCCGCAATGGCTTTAGTTCCTGGGACAACAGCATGGCTTTGCGCTTCCAGGGTGCCACGGCCGCCTTCGAAGATCATGCTGGCTTTGGCATAAAACAAGAGGATCTCTTCGGCCGTCATGGCGCTGGCCTTCAATATAAATACATCCTGATGGCGGTTCATCACATCCTGTGTCTGAGTGGCATGGACGATTTCTGTGATCAACGTATGCAGCGGATTGTTGTAACTGTTTTCCTCCCGGCTCAATACGACCAGGTCGACTTTCAGATTCTTCGTTCGCCAGTATTCATGCGCTTTCAGCAATTCGTAGAGCAGCTCTGTTTCATGGGACTTATCAAGAGTCAGAAGGACGATCGGTCTGTCTCCCGAGATGCCGTACTTCCATAAATCCCGCTGTCCTTTTCGATTCACTGCAATATTCTGCGCGTATTTTCTCCTTTGAGAACTGAGGAAAAGGATTTGAGAGATCAGGTCCTGGTACAGCTCCATTTCCGGCGCCCTGATGTCCAGATATTTTGCTTCCGCCTGACTTCTTATGGTTGCCAGCCAGAACGAGGTTTTACATACTTTTGGATCGCTGTATTTTTCCACCAGGGCCATCACGGACTCTCTGCTGTGGGCCATCGCTGTCACAAAGTACATACGCGCTTTTTTTCCGGGTTCGATCCGTACTCTCAGCCTCGTACTGAATATGGGATCCAGAACAGATCCGACCGTATTGGACAACGGCTTTCCCATGGAAATGGCGTCCGGGTTTCCGGCATTGTTTCCACGTCCTATAAATTGCGCCCTGTCCGTTTCATATTCCATGTCTCCGATGGTTTCTCCGACTGCCACCGGTATACAGGCAAGCCAAATCTTTTTATCGGACTGGCTCCTTGTGCGCCGGGTAGCCAGCAACGCTTTGTATTCCGGGTCATATTCCGTGCTCACAAATAGATTGCTGAAAGCCGGATGCGCCAAATCGCTTTCCTGAGATGCGCCCACAAGTTCAATATAACTGGTGACTTGCATTGTGCGTGGGGTTTTTCCGTTATTTTTTATCTGGATGCGACGCACCTCTGCCAGATCGCCGGAAGCAGCGATGACCTCAGTAGAGGTTTCAATGTCTCCATCCTCTCTTGTATAGGTCGCCTTGTCCGGCGTGAAAACCACTTCGTAGTTTTCCGGCATCACATTCAGCGGCGCATAAGCGGCGGACCAGTTTTGATCCCGGTCAAGATCTTCAATGTAGAAAAATGTGCCGTAGTTGTCCGTAATGGCGTCGTTTCGCCACCTTGAGATCGCCATATCCCGTGTCTGGCTGTAGCCCGTGCCTTTGTCCGTCAATCCAACAAAGTACCTGCCATTGGATAGGATATGGGCTCTGGGCAGATCGAAATCCAGGGACGTATAGCGCCTGTAGGCACCCTTGTCGTTGTAGACCGCCGCTTTTGACGTCTGTATTTTCTCCTTGCTGTCCTTCGTGAATACAACATGCCGTGGCACTTTTTCCTGCAGCAAAAGACTTGCTGATCTTATATTTGGGTCTTTTGCGAATCGACGCTGCATCACATCATCGTTCAGATAATTGCTGATCGCCAAAAGACTCATTCCTTGATGATGTGCCATAAAACTTTTGATGATCACTTTTTTTGTCTGGGCCTCATGACGGTCCGGGGTATAATCTGCAGCTTCATAAAACCCATAGGCACCTTCCAGTCCCTCGGCCTTCAGATACCGAATATTCTCCCAGGCAGCCTTTGGATCCACCAAAAGCGCTAAAAATGTAGCATAGGGGGCGACGACAGCATCCTGGCTCAACCCGCGTTTCAACCCAAGCCAAGGCACGCCGATGGCTTTATACTGATATTCGTGATGGTGATCCAGGGCATTGTAAGCAGACTCCGAAGCACCCCAGGGCATTTCTCTCTGTTTTCCGTACTTGATCTGGCTTTTTACCGCGAAAAAGCAGGTTTCATCCAATAGTGTATTTTTATAGCTCTTCATCAACAGCAGCGGCATCAGGTATTCAAACATCGTTCCGCTCCAGGAAACCAGTCCCTTGAAACGATCCACCACCGTCAGGGATCGGCCAAGCATAAACCAGTGCTTCGGAGGCACTTCTCCCCGGGCAATGGCCAGGTAGCTGGTCTGCCTGGCTTCCGAAGCCAGCAGGTCGTAATAGGAGTTGGTCGGTTTTTGTTCCTGCATGTTGTAGCCGATATAAAATAAGTGCCTGCGATCATTGTACAATGCGGCAAACTTGGTGTTCATCGATAGAACGGCGATCCGTTCTGTCAACTGCGCATATCGTTCGATAAAATCTGTAGAAAACCGAATCGATCGGGTGGCCGCCTCCTTCACATCGTTCAACCAGCTCAGCTCCGGCGCAGGGAAATCTTCTTCTGTTCCGCCGAGGTCCTGAATCAAGGAGTTGCACTGATCCACAATGCGTTCGCCCAGGGCCGGAAGCCCTTTCAAGCTGATATTGCTTCGCATCAGCGCAAGGAGTGCATTTGCCTTCGCGTCCGCCGCCGCATTGCAGAGTCCGTCAGGAGGCGCGCATGCCCTGTCACGCCAGGGCAGAAAACGATCCATTTCCTGCTGCAGCATGTAGGCCATATGCTCGCTTTTTGCGATCCATTCTCCTTCTTCTCTGGAGCATAGCTTGGGCGTTTCCGTATGCGCCGCCTCTTCCGGTAAACCGGCTCTGACCGTGTCGTCCATACCCCTTTCGAAAACGTCGTCGATCAGGGGCTTTTCGAAGTATTCCTTTAAACCTTGCTCCAGGGCGGTCAGATAGCAGACCAGATTCCCGCTGTCCACGGTGGAAACATACCTCGGCTCCAACGGCGTCAGCGTCCTGGTATCGTACCAGTTATAGAGATGCCCGTCCCATTTTTCCATTTTCTCCAGCGTCGTGATCGTGTTGGAAATACGCTCTGTCGCCTCGATGAGTCCGATATATCCCATGTCTCTGGCAGTCAGCGAAGCCATTAAGCCAAGTCCGATGTTTGTGGGGGACGTCTTGTATGCCACACCCCTGTAAGGGTCTTCCTGAAAATTATCGGGCGCGAGATAATTGTTTTTCTGGTCCGCATGCTCTTCAAAATATCTCCATGTTTTTCGAGCGATCTTCCGAAGCTCCAGCAAGTCTTTTTCTTCCAATGCTTCGGGCAAAACCGAATCATCTTTGCTGATACGATAAGCGATCACCGGAGATGCGGCCCAGCCAACGAGAAGAACGAAGCCCAAGGCCATGCTTTCCGGTTTATTGGTCAAGCACAGACCGGCAATGACTGCCCCGATCGCGGCGCTCAGGCCCATGGTTGCAAAGTAGCTTTTGAGCGAATTCGGCTGTGCTCTGTCCGCATCAGAGGAGGTGACCCATTCCAGCATATTTTTCTTTGTGATGAACACGCGGATCAGACTGACAGCAATGGCATCCAGCGCCATCATGGCCTGATATGGCAGGAAGATGATGCTCAGGAAAAACTGAAAGACTGGCGCCTTGACCCCGAAAAATCCGGGAAGATAGCGTTTGATGCTGTCGGGTTTGAATCCGCCCGTCAAGATTTGCGTCAATATGGAAAGAATCAGCGGCAGACCCATGGAAAGGATCCCCAATCCGGCCCAAAAGGCACCCGTACCCGGCAGTATCGTGAACCCCAGAACAATAAGGATTAATACCGACGGACACAACAAGCTGCGTCTTAGATTGTCGACCATTTTCCATTTCGAAACACAGGACAACGGATTCTTGATGCGAACACCGTCCTTTGTATGGATCGTTCCCAGAAGCCAGGGCACCAGCTGCCAATCTCCCCGGACCCATCTGTGGAGCCTGGCCATAAAAGAGTTGAATCTTGACGGGTAGGAATCCACCAGTTCCAGATCCGACACCAGCGCAGCTCTCACAAAAGATCCTTCCAGCAGATCGTGGCTCAATATGGCATTCTCCGGTAATTTTCCGTTCAAAACCGTTTGGAAGACGCGAAGGTCGTAGATGCCTTTTCCCGTAAAAATGCCCTCCCCGAACAGATCCTGGTAGACATCAGAAATCGCCCCGGCATAGGGATCCAGTCCCTCTTGACCCGTATAGATCCTTGAGAAGATCGACTTATTCGAGCTTTCGCTGTCGAAGGATACTCTTGGCTGCATCAATCCATAGCCTTTGGTGACGATTCCTTTTTCCCTGTGGACCACAGGCTTGTTCAGAGGATGTGCCATGGTCCCGATCATTTTTTTGGCCATGCCCAGGGGCAGGACAGTATCTGCGTCCAGCGTGATGACATATTTGATATTCGCATCCGGAAGCAATTCATTGGAATAAAAAGAGAAGCTGGTATCATCGGACCCCAGGAGCAACTCATTGAATTCCATCAAGGCTCCTCTTTTTCGTTCCCAGCCCGTCCAGTTGTGATCGGTCTCATTGAACTTACGCTGCCTGTTGTAGAAATAGAATATGTCTTTTCCCCCACCGGCATACTTGCTGTTCAAAGCAATTATTTTATCAG